>JAFDEE010000015.1 GCA_019310525.1 Deltaproteobacteria bacterium
GTTTTTGGAGAATAGGATCCGGGTTAAAGGGTGGAAACGTGAAGAAGCCTTTTCACGGCCTGAATGCCCAGCGGGAGGAATCCCTGTAACGGCCCACGACGTATTCAAGCAGGGGCAGGAGTTTTTCGTGGTAGATATTGTCCCATGCGTAATTCCTTATGACCTTCCTGAACATCCGATGGGGTTTCAGCCCTCCGACAAACTCCAGTATCTTCCGGGCTATATCTTCGGGGGGATCCTCCGGATCGAAAAGACACACATCCTCCCCCCCGATTTCCAGGAAAGGGGGGATGCTTGAGCAGACGATGGGAAGTTTGATCATGCCTGATTCCAGGAGGGGAATGCCGAAACCCTCCTGGAGGCTCGGCAGTAAAAGGATGTCGGAGATGAGATAGAAGTCGCGGATGGTGATACGGTCCGCGGACATCTTTTCCCCGCTTTTAAATACGTACTCCGCAATGATCAGGACGTCCTTTTCGACTCCCAGTTCCATGGCGAGGTTTTTCAATTCACGGTAATATTTCAGGCTTTTCGGCTCGTGGGGATCGTGGGCGCCGGTGATCAGCAACCGGGCCTTGAGGCCCAGGTCGTGCAGGGCCCGGGTTACCCGGATCGACAACTCCATGTTTTTTCGACGGTGGAGGCGGGAGGGCTGAACCATGATGAACTCCGCCTCGAAAAGGCGTTGTTCCTTGATGATTCGCACAGTGTTGGACTCCAACAGGAAAAAATCAAAGGGATCGATCCCGTTGGGGATGACATGTAGTTCCTTCATGGAGCCGTAAAGGTCAGCGAACATCTCTCTGCGGCTCTCCGAGATGACCACGTAATGGATCCCGGCATAGGCCCGCTTCAGGATATTCCAGGGGAAGAGATCGAGATGCCCGGGATAGTCAGGGTAAAAATAGGGGGAATCGTGATTCCAGCTGATAATGGGGATGAGACCCTCCCTGCCGATCCGGTGAAGGGCGGAGCTGAGGGGCAGGTTATAGGGCATGGTGAGTACGTTATGGGCGACCAGGACGTCGAATCCCTTCAGCGTACGGAGAAAATACTCGTATATTTTTTTTGTAAGGGTCTCCAGCCTTTCATCGTTCCCCTCGAAACCCGATTGATGGGCGCTTTGGACCTGGCGATTCCTGGATCCTAGTAAAGGGTTGATTTCGATTTCGATATTATCGGAGAAAATCCCCCCGTCTCCGGCGAATACCTTGACGTTGTGATAATAGCGCCCGAGAAGTGAGGCCTGTTGCCGGATGATTTCCTCGACACCCCCGACCACAGGGGGGCAGGAATAATGCAGGAGCGCCACGTTGTATTTCATCCCGGTCTCCCGTTTTGCATTTCAAGGACATCGATCAGATGGCGGAGATAGCGTTCGAGGATTTCATAGGAAAAATAATGGGCCCCCAACCGGTAATTTTTCTTCACCATCTCTTCCCTTTTATCCGAATCTTCCAAGATCTCCCGTATCCTTTCGATCGTATGACCGGTCACGAACCCCTCGATGGTTATGGTGTCAAACCCTTTAGGTTCGATGTCCGCGATGTAAGTGGAGTACCGGTTGACCACGATCGGTTTGCGGTAGTAAATGGTCTCCAGGAAGGCGTTCCCGAACCCTTCGTAACCTGACGGATAGCAGACCAGGTCGGCGCACTGGTATACGTCCCCTATGGTGTATCGTTTTCCTGAATGGTTGTTGTACTCCTCATCCGGCCCTACGAGGTGTTCGATGGATACCAGTTGAACCCCGAGGTTTCGAGCATACTCGCGGATGCGCTCATTGTAAACATCTCCCTCATCCTCTTCGGAATGGGTGACCACGAGGACGGGACGGGTGAGGTCCATGAGGTTGACGATCTCCAGGCTCCGCTCGATCCATTTCCTGGGAACGACCCGGGTGGGTTGCAAAATAAAGGTTTCTCCTTCTTCCAGGCCGATCTTCCGCCGTATTTCCTCACAGGAGGACGGGGAGGGCGGGGGGGGTGGATTTGCGAAGTCGTAAACATTCGGGATCACGGTGTTCGAAATCCCCTTGCGGTAGCTTAGTTGCTGGCTCGCAATGGAGTTGATGACAACGTGTTGTATGGATGGAAGATTGGGAGGAAAGGCCCATGCCAGGTAATCACCAACGGCGTTGACCAGGAACCGCTCCCTTTCCCAGGCGAAGTCGTGGTGGTGGGCGATGGCGGGAAAGCCGGTCTCTGCGATGAATTCCACCAACGCAAGGCCCAGCGGGATATTCAGGGGGATAGCCAGGGCATTCTCTGGGATAAGCAAGTCTATTTCGAAGTCCCGGACAAAGGCATGGATCTTGTCCTTGAGGTATTCTCGAAGCTGGTGGATTTTTTTGGTGGTCTCTTCCGACCTGACGTGCACCCCGTAGCAATTATCATGGATTTCAAGGATGTCGGGGTGCAGGAAATGGGCCTCTTCCACGAGCATACACCTTTCAGGTGGACGATCGTTTTCACCTGAAAAGTAGAAGCACTGGAAACCGTTCCTCTCAAGCACGGCTCCCCACTTTTCGATCTCCAGGGAGACCCCGTCCGTTCCTGCGATCCTGGTGGAAATGAATCCAATCCTTTTGAAATGCTTGCCGCGGACCAAAAGATCACCTCCTTCGTTTCATGGCTTCAAGGGGACGGACCCCGAGTAAGGGAGCTTCCCCCGGCCCTGGGGTGGTTTTCCACCGGATCAGGGTGTGAAAGGGACGGGCTTTCGATTCGGAAAGGCGGCACTCGCCGCTGTGCCAGACCCTTATCCGGCGTTTCATTATCAGTCACAGTGGTCCCTGTCAAATCCTTTAGTCCCTTAACGAATCCGGGTTCATCCATCCGCCCGGAAACCCATGAGATCGGCCTCACCCTTTTTTCCTGTCCGAGACAGGGTCTAAACACACATCATTGATCCCAGGTCCTTTTTCCGGAACAGCCCCCGGGTAGCGGGAAAAAGGGAAGCCAGTTTTCGACTCTTCGGTGCCGCGGACCATGATCTCGAACTCGGAAAAAGGGATGCCAAGACCCATTCTGTCAGCTTCAAAACGCGCAATGAGCCTCGCCCCCAGACAATAGGGGGAAAAGTTGATCTTTCCGGTAAGATAGGGCCTTGCGATCAGATCGGAGCAGCCAGCACGCAGCCCGGCGATGTCGGCCTGGGTCCTTCGCCCCGTGAGGAACTGGTAGCCCTGAATCACCCGGCAGAGTTCCACGGGTCTAAGGGACATGAAAACGATGTCGGGGAGGACCTCCACCTCGTCGAAATCGGGTGAGAAATAGAACACGCCCTGGACCGTCGGTGGCTGAATGGCCATCATCTCTGAGGTGGCCCGGCGGGCCGTCTCCCGCTTTCGGTATCTCCCGGAATCGTCCCTGCCGAAAAGGGCGTATTCCTCACGTTCGGCATCCTTGCAGGCATAGACCGTGCCGTTCGTGAACTCCGCAGGGGAAGGCGGTGTGAAATCTTCCTTCCTTCCGCTGTTCTCGCGCATGATCTCGGTGTATACTCTCGGCCCTTCAAGGGGTACGGACTGGTCCCGATCGACGAGGCCGAGGCTGATTGCGGCCGCGATACATCCGATATTTTCTTCTGTGAGATATACGGCGTCTCCAAGGGTGGCGCACCTGGCGGCATGGCACGAGGTGACTGTTTCATTCAATGGGCTGAACTGAAGGAGATCACCGGGGATTGAGTCTTCCTTCCTGAAAAGGGTGATGCCGGCCATGGGGATCTCGAGATCAGGTACTTCCATGGCCTCTATGAGCCGCCGGGTCAATCGGTAAAATCGGGTCATATTACCTCCTGGGATCATTTGGTTGTGGAAATCCTCACACAAGTCCGCGAGGCGGCTCTTGCCCTTGTTGTCAACCGGGGGAAGACCGCAGGCGGTGTTTAATGGGAGTAGAGTCGGCATCAATGTTAAAGGGCCGACCCCTCCAGCTCCAGTGAATGAATCGGCAGGAACTTGGACAACCTTTAAGCCTGGATCCGGGGGATCGAGGGGGAAGAGTCGTGAGGCGGAACCTCGGAGCGCACGAAAATCTTAGGGATTGACAAAGTAACGGGAGCCTTGCAAGATGGTTTGGCCCCGGGTGGAGGTGTGTTATGTTTTTAACCCAAATTATGCGTCAACAATGAAATTGATTTTTATTGCAATATGTTGAAGCATTCTGACAGCATCTAATGGGTGAAGGGGGAAGGGATGTTCCCTCCGCTACGTTCGCTACGCCGTCCATGGCTCCGCTCACTGCCGATTTTGGCTCTTCCACTCTCCTGCTCCAGAGCCAAAATAGGCCGCTTCCGGGAAAATCCCTTTCCCCTTCCTTGGGCGAGCGTTCACGCATAATTTGGGTTTAATTCGGAGCTGAATTCAGAGGAGAGGCTTGAATTCATCGAAGCGCGAGACCTTCCAGATGCCTGGTTTCAGTGTGTGTACAGGTTGCTCGATACCGGACGGGAGTACCGGATCGACAGGGGGAGTTATCAGGGGCAGAAGCGCCTGGAGTTTGATTACGTGACCGTTCATATTAAGTTCCCGGGTGTAAGGCCCCTTCTGCCCGACATCCCACCCTCCCTGGGTATTCCAAATCCGGTGGCGGAGGGATACCTGGAGGAGTACTTGCCCTACCTCATGACCTCAGCCAAGCGGCCGGGCGAGGACTATACTTACGGACAGTACCTGGAGAAGCAGATCGAGGAAGTCATTCGTATGTACCGGGAGGACGGCCACGGCACTAACCAGGCCTATATGACCGTGGGGGAGCCGGACGCTCTTTTTCTGAAGGATCCTCCCTGCCTCCGGGGGATCGATACCCGGGTGATGGAGGGGAAACTTCATTTCTTCGTATACTTCCGATCCTGGGACCTTTGGAACGGCTTTCCCGCCAACCTGGGTGCCCTTCAGCTCCTCAAGGAGTACATGGCAGCGAGTATCGGTGTGGAGGACGGTGAGATCATCGCGGCGAGCAAAGGGCTTCATCTCTACGATTACGTATGGGAACTGGCCAGGCTGAGGACCATGCGCGACAACCCTTCGGCCCTTTCCAGGGAGAAGTGAAATGGAGGGCGTGGCAGTGGGCATTCCTGGAGAAGAGAAAGCGGGCCTTGAATCAGGGGGCGGGATGACCCTTGAGAAGGCGGATCTCAAGGGCATGGACTCCCGGGAGATGGAGACCTGGGTCCGGGAGTTGGGTCTGGAGACCTATCGCGCGCGTCAGATCCGGCAGTGGCTTTTCCAGAAACAGGTCTCCTCTTTCAAGGAAATGACCAACCTCAGCAAGGCAGTAAGGGAACTCCTGGAGGAAAAGGCCCGTATCCACCATTTGGAGCAGGAGGAGGTTCAGGTCTCCCGGGACGGTACCAGAAAGTTTCTTTTCCGGCTGGAGGACGGACGGTTCATCGAATCCGTCCTGATCCCGGAACGGGACCATGCCACCCTGTGCATTTCCTCCCAGGTGGGGTGCGCCATGGGATGCCGCTTCTGCGTGACCGCAAAGCAGGGGTTCAAGCGGAATATGACCCCGGCGGAGATCGTGGACCAGGTGATTCAGGTGAGACGGACGATGGAGGATCCGGGGCGATTGCGCAATATCGTCCTTATGGGTATGGGAGAGCCACTCGCTAATTACCGGGCCGTGATCCGTGCCCTCGGAAACATCGTGGCGGAGGACGGGATGAATTTTTCCCATAGGAAGGTCACCCTTTCCACCTGTGGACTTGTTCCCCGCATGGCGGATCTGGGTCGGGATGCCGCCGTCAACCTGGCCGTTTCTCTCAACGCCGCGGACGAGGAGACCCGCAGCTACTTGATGCCCGTAAACCGCACCTACCCACTGAGTGATCTGATTCGGGCCTGCAGGGAATTCCCCCTGCCGAACCGGAGAATGATCACCTTTGAATACATTCTTATCCAGGGAGTGAATGATCGCGACCGGGACGCCCTTCGGCTCGTCCGGCTGCTCAATGGGATCCGGGCCAAGGTGAACCTGATTCCCCTCAATCCCCATCCCGCCCTGGACCTTCAGCCTTCCCCGATGGAAAGGATCCTCGGGTTCCAGAAGATCCTGATCGAGAACCATTTCACCGCCATCATCCGGAAGAGCAAGGGTCAGGACATTTCCGCGGCCTGCGGGCAACTGAGCGGTGCCCGTTCCAAGGGCTACGCGGCCTGATGAAAAATGAACGGAAGCCGGAACGGGAAAGGATGGGAAATTTTTCACTTGCGATCCGATTTCAATATGTTATGTAAAATCCCTGTCAAAACGGGGGGAAGGGAGGACACCCGCCCGGGACATTTGGTCCCCGGTGCTTGGAGCGGTAAAATATGATCCGGTTGGATTTTGCAAAGGGGAACGGGCTTCTGCCCGCCATCGTCCAGGACCGGGCAACAGGAAAGGTCTTGATGATGGCTTACATCAACGACGAGTCCTGGAGGAAGACCCTGGAGACAGGGGAGACCCATTTCTGGAGTCGGTCCCGGCAAGAGTTATGGCACAAGGGGGGCACATCCGGCCATGTCCAGAAGGTGCGGGAGATCTACGTGGACTGTGATGACGACACAGTCCTCTTTGTCGTCGATCAGGTGGGCGGAGCAGCTTGCCATACAGGGTATGAGACCTGTTTTCACAAGAAGATCGGTCCCCGGGGAGAGGTCACCGTGGTGGGGAAAAAAATTTTTGATCCAGGGAAGGTTTACAAGGAATGAAGAAACTCAAGTTCGGAATACCCAAAGGGAGCCTCCAGTCCGCGACCATCAGCCTCTTTGAGAAGTCGGGCTGGAAAATCAATGTCAATGGAAGGAGTTATTTTCCGGAGATCAACGATCATGCCCTGGATATCACCATATGCAGGGCCCAGGAGATGTCCCTCTACGTTGAAAACGGGACCCTGGACGCGGGTCTGACCGGGAGGGACTGGATCGAAGAGAACCAGTCGGACGTCAAGGTGCTGGACAACCTGATCTATTCCAAGGTCAGCCAGCGGCCGGCACGGTGGGTTCTGGCGGTTCCCGCCGACTCTCCCATAGAGAAACTTGAGGACCTCCAGGGCAAGAAGATCTCAACAGAACTGGTCAATTTCACAAAGCGTTATTTCAAGGAGAGAAACATCGACGTCCGGGTCAGCTTTTCCTGGGGGGCCACGGAGGGTAAGGCGGTATCCGGATTGGCGGACGCCATCGTGGAAGTGACGGAGACGGGGAGCACCATCAAGGCCCACGGCCTCAAGATCATCCATGAGCTGATGGAGTCCCACACCCAGATGATCGCAAACCGGGAGGCCTACCGGGTTCCCTGGAAGCGGGAGAAGATGGAGCAGATCATCCTTCTGCTCAAGGGGGCCTTAAGGGCGGAAAACATGGTGGGCGTCAAGATGAACGTTCCCAAGGATAAACTGGAGGACGTCATCAGGCTCCTTCCGAGCCTCAATTCGCCCACTGTTGCCAGCCTCTACAACATGCCCTGGTTTTCCGTGGAGGCAATCATCAATTCGGCCCTGGTCAGGGATCTGATCCCCCAGCTCCTCAAGGCGGGCGCGGAAGGAATTATCGAATATCCTCTCAACAAGGTGATATGAGGCCATGAAAGGATTCAGGACGATCTGGCCGGTGTGCCTGTTGCTGGCGGCGGTGCTCATAGGGTGTGCCCCCACAGGCAAAACCGTGCCGGGGAAACCCAAGGTCACGCCCAAAAGCCGGGCCGAGGCCAAGGAGAAACTTGGGCTGTCCATGATCGAGGAAGGAAATCTCCAGATGGGGCTCAAGGAGTTGCTGGAGGCCCGCGATCTGGACCCAGGGAACCCTGATATCCACCTCGGCATCGGTATCGCCTACCGAAAGCTTGGAGAATATGCCAAGGCGGTAACCTATTTTCAGCGTGCCCTCGCCCTCAAGCCCGATTTCCCGGACGCCCATAATAACCTGGGGATGGTTTACGCCCTCATGGGGAGATGGGAGAAGGCCATCGACCTGTTCGAGAAGGCCATCAGTAATTACAAGTATGAACGGAGACATACCGCCTTTGAAAACCTGGGGACGGTGTACTTTTACAGAGGGGATTACCGCCAGGCCGTGGTCAATTACCAAAAAGCCTTGAGACTGGAGCCCGATTACAGCCCTGCCTATGAAAAGATGGGCCTGGCCTACGAAAGGTTGAAGGAGTGGGATCATGCCCTTTTCGCCTACCGACAGGCCGTCAGATTGGAACCCCGAAACCCCCTGCCTCATCTCTACCTCGGCAGGCTCTGTTTCCAACTCAAGCGATACGAGGACGCGGAAACGGCCCTACGAAGTGCCATCAGGAACGACGTGACAGGAATAGTAGCCCAGGAAGCACGGAGGCTTTTAAGGGAGATCAAGAAGGCTCGGGAAGGGAAGGGGTCATAGGAATCCCTGGAGGATGGACATGAACATGGGCCGAATTGCGGAGAGGGCGGCGAAGATTCCTCCCTTCATTGTGATGGAGGTGCTGGAACGCGCCCACGAACTGGAAAGGGAAGGGAGGCGGATCATTCACCTGGAGATAGGCGAACCCGATTCCCCCACCCCTTCCTGTATTTGCGAAGCCGCAGCCAAGGCCATCCGGGAGGGCCGTACTCACTATACCCACAGCCTCGGGATCATTGAGCTGCGGGAAGGTATCTCACGGCACTACGAGGAAAAATACGGCGTTAAGGTCCATCCCGATCAGGTGGTGGTCACATCTGGAACTTCCCCGGCCCTCTTCATGATCTTTTCCGTTCTCCTGGAGTCCGAAGACGAGATCATCATTTCCAACCCCCATTATCCCTGCTACCCGAACTTCGCCCGGTTCATAGGGGCTAACCCGGTTTCCGTAAATGTCCACGAAGAAGAGGGCTTCCAGTACCGCCCGGAGGAAATCCGGAAAAAGCTCGGACCCAGGACCCGGGCCATCCTCGTCAATTCCCCCTCCAATCCCACCGGAAACCTGCTTTCAGCCGAGCGCATGGAAAAGATTGCAGACCTCGGTCCCTTCATCGTGTCGGACGAGATTTATCACGGCCTGGTTTACGGAGAGCGCGAGCACTCCATCCTCGAATTCACGGACAGGGCCTTTGTTCTGAACGGCTTCTCCAAGACCTTCGCCATGACCGGGTGGCGGCTTGGGTACGTCATCGCCCCGGGAGAATTCGTGCGTCCTCTCCAGAAGATCCAGCAGAATTTCTTTATCTCCGCGGGGAGTGTATCCCAATGGGCAGGTGTGGCGGCCCTGCGGGACGCCGGCCCGGACGTAGAGAAGATGAGAGCCCTGTATGATAAGCGCAGGCGGTATATGATCAAGAGATTAAGGGAGCTTGGTTTCGGCCTGAAAGTGGAGCCCGCCGGCGCCTTTTACGTACTGGCAAATGCCAAACACCTGTCTGAGAACTCCTACGAGCTGGCCTTCGAGATCTTGGAAAGGGCCGGTGTGGGGGTGAGCCCGGGAATCGATTTCGGGCATAACGGAGAGGGATACCTCCGTTTCTCCTACGCCAATTCCTTGGACAATATCAAGGAGGGCCTGGACCGCATCGAGGCCTACCTTGAATCCCGCTAGATGAGGGTTGAATTTTTAAAGAGCGCCTTTCGTGAAGAACATTACCCTCCGCCGGACCGCCCGGAAGTGGCCTTCGCCGGGCGCTCCAATGTGGGGAAGTCTTCCCTTCTTAACGTTCTGGTCAATCGCAGGAAGTTGGCCCGTACCAGCTCCACGCCCGGGCGGACCCGGGCCCTTAATTTTTTCAACGTGGAAAACCGCCTCTACTTGGTGGACCTCCCCGGTTATGGGTATGCCCGGGTGCCCTTGAGGGTCAAGGCCTCATGGCGCGAGATGGTAGAGACCTATCTGAGAGGGAGGGAAAATCTGAGGGCCGTGGTTCTCATCCTGGATATCCGTAGGGATCCCGGACAGGAGGAGATCCAGCTCCTTCAATGGTTGGATCACTACAGGATTCCCTCTATCCTGGTGCTCACAAAGGCGGACAAGATCTCCCGGAACCAAGCGGCGGGGCGGGCGTCAAAGGTTGGATCGGCCTTGAAGGGGCTTATATCGTCCCATCCGGTTATCTTTTCCGCAAGGACGAAGGAGGGGAGGGGGGATCTGGGTGAGAGGATCAACCGGCTCACGAATCTCGACCTTTTTCGAGACCATAAGCTTTGATCTTTCTGTGGAGATTGCTTCTTTCCACACCGATGGCCTCCGCGGTCTGGGAGATGTTTCCATTGAACTCCCTGAGTTTCTTTTCAAGGAAGGCCTTTTCGAAGCGCATCTTGGCCTCTTTGAAAGTAGCCGCATCCAGCCCCCGTTCAAACCCGTCTTCGCCCTCGGATTGCCGATTGAAGGGTGGAGGAATGTCCTTGGCCTGGATGACCCGATCCGGGGTCATGATCACGAGCCTTTCCACCAGGTTCCGGAGTTCCCTGACGTTTCCAGGCCAATGATATTTTTTGAGGATTTCGAGGGCCTCCCCGGAGAAGACTTTTCCCTTCAGGTTGGTATTCCTGGCGATCTCCGCCAGGAATTCCTCCACCAGTTGGGGGATGTCTTCAACCCTCTCCCTGAGGGGCGGCACCTTGATGGGGATTACGTTGAGGCGGAAGTAAAGGTCCTCCCGGAAATTTCCTTTCTCGATTTCCGCTTCGAGATCCTTGTTGGTCGCCGCGATCACCCGGACGTCCACGTGGATGGTTCTGGAACCTCCCACCCTTTCGAATTTCTGCTCCTGGAGGATCCGGAGGGTCTTGGACTGGGCCTTGAGGCTCATGTCCCCGATTTCATCCAGGAACAGGGTTCCCTCGTGGGCAAGGTCAAACTTGCCCTTTTTCATGGCACCCGCCCCCGTGAAGGCCCCCTTTTCATGGCCGAAGAGTTCGCTTTCGATCAGTTCTTCCGGGATGGCGGCACAGTTGACCTCCACCATGGGCTTCCGGCTGCGCTTGCTGAGCCTGTGGATGGTGTGGGCCACCAATTCTTTCCCCGTACCGTTTTCCCCCGAGATCAGGACCCACGCATCCGTAGGAGCCACGATTTGGATCTGCTCCTTGAGTTTGCGGATAGCCTCGCTTTCCCCGGTGATCCGGTACCTGTTCTTGTCTCTTTCTTTGAGAAGGGAAATCTCCTCCTCCAGACGATAGTAGTCCAGAGCATTGTTGATTGACAGGAGGACCTTGTCCAGGGAGAGGGGCTTTTCGATGAAGTCGTAAGCCCCCAGCTTTGTGGCCTTGACCGCGGTTTCGATGTTGCCGTGACCGGACATCATGACCACCTGGAGATGGGGGTGCAGTTTCTTGATCCTGACCAGGGTCTGGATCCCGTCCATGTCCGGCATCCAGATATCCAGAAGGACCAGGTCCGGGAGGACTTCTTCGATCCTTTCCAGGGCCTCCTCTCCGCTCGAGGCCCGGATCACATCGAAACCTTCGTCTACCAGGATGCCCTCGAGGGACTGGAGGATACTCTCTTCATCATCAACGATCAGGATGGTTCGCGCCATAAGAGATACCCGCGATTGTCTTTCATCCCATCATTTCAAAGGCGATTTCAGCGGTTCTCCGGGAAGGAGAGCCTCTGCCGAGTTTCTGGCGGAGGGCCTGTAATTCTTTTATCATATTTTTCCTGGCCTCGCCATGTTCGAGGAGGGGTAATGCTGCGCGGGCGAGGTTGTGGGGCGTGACTTCACCTTGGAGGAGTTCCGGGACAAAGGGGGCGTCGGCCACGAGGTTCACCAGACCCACGTGGGACACCCGGACCACCCGCTTGGCAAGCCGGAAACTCAAGGGGGAAACTCGGTAGACAATGATCATGGGAACCCCGAGAAGGCCTGCCTCCAGGGTGGCCGTCCCTGAGGCCACCAGGGCCAGATCGCTGGCCGCCAGCACACGATAGGCCTGGCCCCGGAGGAGACGGATGTCCAGGGAAGCCGTCTGGGCCATGTCCCGGAGCCGGTCGAAGGAGACCGTTGAGGCCACGGGGAGAAGGCATTTCAGGCGGGGATAGAGGCCGGAGAGGATCCGGGCCGCCCCTGCCATGGGGGGAAAGAGGTTCATGACCTCTTCGCTCCTGCTTCCGGGCAGGAGCCCCAGCACAGGATCGGCCCCTTCCAGGCCCAACTCCCGTCGCACCGATTCCTTTTCCATTTTTTCCGGCACAGCGTCCAGGAGGGGATGCCCGACGTATTCCACCCGGACACCTCTTTTCCGGTAAAAGTCTTCCTCGAAGGGAAGAATCACCGCCATCCGATCCACCCTTCGGGCTATTTTTCGAACGCGGCCGCTTCTCCAGGCCCAGATCTGGGGGCTGATATAGTAAAGGACCGGGACCCCCACCCGCTTCGCCGTGCGGGCCAGGTTGATGTTGAAGTCCGGGTAATCTATGAGGATAAGGAGGTTGGGTTTGCGGCGCTTCAGAATAGACTTCAAGACCCTGGAGGCCTTGTAGATGAGCCGGGCCCGGCTGAAGACCTCCGTGATCCCCACGACGGCCATCTCAGAGGATGAAAAGAGAATTCGAACCCCTGCCCGGGCCATTTCCCTGCCGCCGATCCCCCAGAAACAGAGGCTGGGATCGGCGGAACTCATGGCCCGCACCAAGTTGGCCCCGTGAAGATCCGCCGAGGCCTCCCCCGCTACGATCAAGACGAGTCTCGAATCCCCGGGCTCAGCCCAGGGCCTGGAAGTTTTTGGATCCTCTTTCGATCTGTTCATTGATGGCAAGCGCGGCGTCCAGGGCCCTGAGACCGTCTCTGCCGGAAACCACGGGGGGTGTCCCTCGGGCCACGGCATCCACAAAGGCACGGATCTGGTCGGCAAGGGGGTCGCTTTCGGGGTACCGCCATTTTTCCGTGGAGATCCGTGGAGGGCACGGGTCCTCCCCCACGGTGTTCCCGTCCAGCCGAGTCATGCTGAGTTCCCGCTTCAGGCAATCCACAGACAGATAGGTGTCGGGCTGAAAGATCCGTATCTTTCTCAATGCCTTGTTGGAAACCCTGCTGGCGGTAAGGTTGGCGGCAGTTCCGTTTTCAAAGATAATCCGTACATTGGCGATGTCAGTCTTTTCGGTCAAGACCGTCATCCCTACGGCATGGAGCTCCCTGATCTCGGAGCCCACGGAGTGGAAGATGATGTCCAGGTCGTGGATCATGAGATCGAGGACCACGTCGACGTCGGTTCCCCTGCTCGTGAAAGGGCTCAGCCGGTGAGATTCGATGAAAACAGGCCGGTTGAGCAGGGTTTCCATCCTTCGGACGGCCGGGTTGAATCTCTCCACATGCCCCACCTGGAGGACAAGGCCTTTTTCCGAGGCCAAGGCGATAAGACGCCGCGCCTGGTCGGAAAGGCAGGTGATGGGTTTTTCCACGAGAAGGTGGACGCCCCGGGAAAGGATGTCCATTGAAAGAGCATAGTGGTCCTCCGTGGGCACGGCAAGACTCACGCAATCGACCATTTCCAGTAGATCATCGTGCCTTTCGAAGGTTCGGGTTCCGTAACGGCGTGCGATGCTCTCCGCCCGTTCCCGGTCGATGTCCATCACGCCCACCAGATCCACCTCGGGCATGGCTTCGTATTTCTGGACATGATACTGCCCCAGGTGACCCACACCGATCACGCCGGCCCGTATTTTTTGCTTGGAATTCAATGAATCGGTATCCTGTTTCATGCTCGAGAAAGATTGCTTCTAAAAGCCCCCGGAAAGTAACCGGGGATAGGATGAAATATCCGGCACAGGGAATACCCAGGCCCGGAGAGGAGATGGGGAGAAATCACCGGGAGATGATTGAAATCCCATTCTCCTCCGCAAATGCCACGGCCTCCTGCTTGTCGAAGAGCAGGGTCTTTCCTGCCTCCACGGCGAGGACAGATGCCCGTACTTCCGCCATGGTTTTCAGGGTCTCCAATCCCACGCTGGGCACGTCGAATCTCAGGTCCTGATTCGGCTTGCTGGCCTTTACCACCACCGCGCCTTCCCGTGCTATTCTTCCACCCCGGCGGATGGTTTCATTCGTTCCTTCCAGGGCCTCCAGGGCCAGGACGGTCCTGTCTTTCACCACAACACACTGGCCGATGTCCAGCCGTCCGAGTTCCTTGGCGATCCGCCATCCGAATTCGACGTCTTCCTTTTCCTTCCTGGAGGGTTTCCTCCTGGTAAGGCAGCCCTGGGGGGCCAGGAGGTCAGGGAGACAAAAGGTGGAAGGGAGGACCTCGATTCCCTGGGAGGCGAGTTCATCCGCCACTGCCCGAAGGATGCCGTCATCGTGAAAGACGGCCAACCGGGACATGAGGGCCAGACCCTTCAGGTCTGGTCGGATGCCGCTGAACATCCGTCGCTTGGTGATGGTGCCGGCCATAAGAACCTTCCGGACCCCCTGCTTTTTCAACTCCTTGATCAGGCGGCCCAGTTGCCCCAGTTGAATCCAGGAGATGGCGTCCACCTTCTCTTCAAGGGCGGGATCGGTCTCATCAAGGTGCGCCACGGCAACGACCCGGTACCCTTGGGCCTTGGCGGCCTCTGCGATCATCCGGGGGAACTTGCCGCCCCCGGCAATGAGTCCGATGCTTTCTTTTCCTTCATCCATACGGCGATGTCAGGGGCCTCCTTGCCCCGTTGTCAGGGCGCCGGTTGGCATCATTGGCATAGTCGGGGTCCGGGAGGGACCAACTACCTGAGTATGCCCCGTTTGGATCCGTTGAAGAAGGCCAGCAGGGTTTCGAGTTCAGGGAAGGGTTCGATTTCCCGTTTGACCTGGTTGATTCCCTCGCTGAACCGCCTGTTGTCCCGCCAGATGATCCTGTAAGCCTTTTTAAGTCCGTCAATGACCTCCTCAGGAAAGCCTTGGCGGGCCAGACCTCTTCGATTGATACCATAGAGCTTGGCCCTGGGACCGGCAGTCATCATGAAGGGCGGCACGTCCCGGTCCACGCCCGATTTGGCCCCCAGGAAGGCGTATTCCCCGATCCTGACGAACTGGTGAACCGCCACGAGTCCTCCCAGGATTGCATGATCCCCCACCGTGATGTGCCCCCCTAGGGTGGCCACATTGGACATGATTATACGGTTCCCAAGGACACAGTCATGGGCGATGTGGGCATAGGCCATGATGTAGTTTTGGTTCCCGATCACCGTTTCCCAGTTCTGCTTCGTGGTGGCCCTGTTGATGGTCGTGTATTCACGGATGATGTTATCGTTTCCGATGATCAGCCGGGTCGCCTCCCCCTTGTACCCTATGTCCTGGGGGGGAGACCCGATGGAGACAAAGGGGTAGATTCGGTTTCGTTCCCCTATGGTAGTGTGACCCTCAATGGAAACATGGGGACCGATCACCGTGTCCCGGCCGATGGTCACGTTGTCACCTATAATACTGTAAGGGCCGACTTCGACCCCTTCTGATAGTTCGGCCCGCGGACTGACCACGGCCGAAGGGTGAATATTCATGATGTTGATCTCCTGAAGGATAGTTATCCGATGGTGGCTACGAGTTGGGCCTCCGCGGCCAGTTTGCCGTCCACCAAGGCCTTACCGCTCATCTTCCAGACCCGGGATCCGGTCCTGAGGGCGATCAGCTCGAAAACGATCTGATCGCCCGGGACCACGGGCCTTCGGAATTTGACTTTGTCAAGGGACATGAAGTAGATGGCATCCCATCCGTCCATCTCAACAGTGTCCCGTACGGTGAGGCGGGCAAGTACTCCTCCTACCTGGGCCATGGCCTCGATGATAAGCACGCCGGGCATGATGGGTTTGCCGGGAAAATGTCCCTGGAAAAATGGTTCGTTGGCTGTGACGTTCTTGATCCCCACGACTCTCTTCCCCGGTTCCAATTCGGTGATCCGGTCCACCAGAAGAAAGGGGTAGCGGTGGGGCAGAATTTTCACGATGTCTTCATATTGCAATGGAAGTTCCATCGGGTTCTCCGTCTCTTACCGAAATCTTTACAAAACACCAAACTTTGCCTAACTCCAGGGCCTGCCTGTGCGATGAATCGGTCTGCATTCTATGTGCAGGCAGGCGCAAACTGGTCAGACTCAAACCAAAGACCCGCCCGAAAGATGGGAGTAGTCGCCTCGCGCGGGCAAATTCCAGTCCTCGAAATACTGCAATGTATGGATGCCTGTCCCGCTTCCCATCCTGAGGGGGGCGGGATTGTTCCCCCGGTTCGGGTTGTGAAGGGACCTTGATACAATTATCCAGCTAAACGCCTTTCTAGGTCCTGGATCTTTTTTTCCATGGCCCTGACCCGCTCCTGGAGTTCAGGTAGGCGGGTAATCAGGCCCCTGGTTTTCAACCACAATTTGTGGGGCATGGTGGGAGTGCCCGTGACGATTTTCCCCTCTGGAACGGACTTGGCGACCCCGGATTGGGGCCCGATAACAGCCCGGTCGCCTATTTCAAGGTGATCACCGATTCCAACCTGGCCAGCTATGATCACCTGTCTGCCGATTCGGACACTGCCGGATACGCCCGTTTGGGCCACAATGATCGTATCTTCACCTATGACCACATTGTGGGCGATATGAACGAGATTGTCCGTCTTGACTCCCCGTTGGATCCAGGTTTTTCCCAGGGCCGCCCGGTCGATGGTGTTGTTGGCCCCGATTTCCACATCGTCATCGATCTGCACGATGCCGAGTTGGGGAATTTTGACGTGGACGGATTCGTCACGCACGTAACCGAAACCATCACTGCCGATCACCGTCCCGGCATGGATGATCACGTTTTTCCCGATCCTGCAATCGTTCAAAACCGATACATTGGGGTAAAGTAAACTCCTGTCTCCGATCCGGACGCGATCACCCACAAATACTCCGGGAAAAAGAACGGCCTCATCGCCGATTTCGCTCTCCTTCCCCACGTAAACCTGGGGGTAGATGCGGACGTCTTTCCCAATCCGGCAGCTTTTATGGACAAAGGCTTCCCTGCTGATGCCGGCCTGCCGTGAGAAAGGAGAAGGGGCGAAGAGTGCCGCCACCCTTGCAAAGGCCAGGACGGGATTGGGAACCAGGATTTGGGGACCCTTGAATTGTTCGTTTTCCTGGTTTACCAGCAGGGCCCCGGCCGAGGTTTTTTCAAGGGCCGACCTGTACCTGGGATCGACGAAAAAGGCGATGTCTTTCCCGGTCGCCCGCTCAAGGGAATTTACGCCCTCAATGACGATACGCCCTTCACCGATAAGCCGCCCTCCAATGAGGGCGGCGATGTTTTCGAGTGTGTAACCCAAAACGTTTCCTCCAGGCCCCGGGACTACTCAATGGGACGGAAGATCCGGGAACTCAGTTTCTCGTCTTCTGCTTTGAGACACCTTCAGGGATTTTCCCTATCGTAGATCTTCACGACTTGGTCCGTTATGTCAAGGGCCTGGTCGAAATACATCAGTCCTGGAGTCCGCTTTTCGATGATCAGGGAGTATCCTCCGTTTTTCCCGATTCTTTTTACGATTTTTTCGAGGTTTCGCATGACCTTTTTTGTGGCCTCCCTATCCAGGACCTTCATCTCCATGGTGAAATCCTCATAAAGGTATTTCACGTAACGCCTCTTCTTGTCCAGTTCAAGCCTCTTGTCTTCCTGGGCGTCCAAGCTCAGCATGAGTTTCTGCTTCTCAAATTCCTGTTCAAGCTTCTTTAGGGCCTTTTGTTCCTGGTCCAGCTTGGCCTGCATTGCATTGTGCTTTTTTTGCATTGCCGAGCGTATCTTCTGGAAAGAAACGGATTTTCGCTTGAAGACGTCCATGTCAATGACGGCTATCTTGGTGCCGGCCGCCAAGGCGTTCGTTGAGAAGAACAAAAAAATGGCGAAAATCAAAATCCACCTGCCGCTGAGTTTCATATGCCCTCCTTTTCATGCTGAATCTTTTTCAGAGCTTTTCCCGATCGGTGCTGATTGCGGGAAAATCATCAGAAGAGCCCCCCGATCATGAACTCCAGGTTGCCCGTGGGCTCGTCCTTCTTAGGCCCGATGACCCATCCGTATTCGATGCGGATCGGCCCAACAGGCGAATACCAGCGGATCCCGGTCCCGAAGGATTTTTTTAGACCGCCGAAGGAGAATCCTTCCCCTGAACCGAAGACGTTTCCTGCATCCACAAAGACAAGTCCAACGACCCCCTGCTTCTTGGCCACGGGAAAGCGGTACTCAAAGTTGTAAACCATCATCTTCTCTCCCCCGATGCGATCCCCGGTGGCCGGGTCCTTGGGAGAGATGTTTTGATAATCGAACCCCCTGACAGTGTTGATCCCCCCGATAAAGTACTTCTGGTAGATGGGAAGTATCCCCCCGGATCTGCTCTGAATATAGCCCCACCGCCCCCGGGCCATGAAAACGGTCTCCCAGGGGAGGGGGAAGTACCATTCGGTCTTGAATTCGTAACGGTTAAAGTAGACATCTCCTCCCAGGATCCCGCCGGCATACTCGAAGTAAAGGGAGTTTTTGGACCCGGATGTCGTGTTCCAGGGCCTGTCTGTAGAGTCCCGTATGATCCCAAGCCGAATGGAACTCGTGACATGGTTGCCCACCATCTCACGGATGGCAAGGGCGGCCGTGTCGGCTACGTCTGAAATATCCGCATTGTCGTAAGAGTACCTGACAAGCCCTGTCGTGTACTCGTCAAGCCCCAGAGGAAACTTGAATTGCAGTGCCCCACCGGTGCTGTCCTTGGTGTAGTCGCGGTACTCCCGTTTCCAGTTGAATGCATCTATACCCATGCTGAGGCGCCTGTCGAAGAGCCAGGGTTCCACGAACTTGATATCGAACTCGGTGGTTCGGGACCCCAGCCGGGCCGATCCCGACAGCTTCAGCCCTTTCCCAAAGAGGTTCCTCTCGGAAATATTGAATGAACCGACGGTCTTCTCAAAGGAACTGTATCCCGCCCCGAGACTGAAAGAGCCCGTGGCCCGTTCCTTTACATTGATGTCGACGATCATCAGATCCTCGGCCGAACCCTTTTTGGGCTGGACTTCCACGTTTTCAAAATAACCCAGCCGGTTGATGTTGGCTGTGCTCTTTTTCAACCCTCTACCGCTGAAATAATCTCCTTCTATGAGCTCCAGTTCCCTTCGGATGACCTTGTCGCGGGTATAGGTGTTGCCCGTGATGTTGATTCTTTCTATACGGACCTTGGGGCCCTTTGAGACCTTGTAAGTGATGTCCACGAGGTGTTTTTCGTCGTTTTCCTTGGTATAGGGCACCACCTCAACGTAAGCGTATCCCTCGTCCGCATAGATTTCTCTCAAGGACATTACGTCTCTTCGCACGGTCTCCCGCTTGAAATATTTCTCTTTGGTGATGTGAACCTGCTTCAGCAATTCCTCCTCGGGCTTGATCATGTCGCCTGTGACCGATACACGGTCGACCTTATACTGGGGACCCTCAATGACCTGAATAGTGATGGTAAGGCCGTCGCCTTTTTCCACGGTGATCTCCGGATCTCCCGTCTTGGCCTTAATGTATCCATGGTTGTGATAAAAGGCGGTGATTTTCTGGAGATCGAACTCCAACTTTTTCCTGTCAAGGAGACCCGACTTGGTGAACCAGGAAAACCATCCCTTTTCACTCGTCTCCATTAGATCCTTCAGGTCGCCGTCATCAAAGGCCTTGTTGCCCACGAATTCGATGTGACGGATGAATACCTTTTCTCCCTCGTCGATTTCGTAAGTCAGGGCAACCTCGTTCTGGGGAAGGTCCTCAATCTTCTCCTTGATGCGAACATTATAATATCCTTTCTTGCGGTAGAACTCCCGGAGGCGGTTGATGCTCTGCTTGATGTCGCTGAGGTTCAGGATGGAATAGCGTTTGATGCCGATTTCCTGTTTTAGGACCTTGTCCTTGACTTTACGGTTACCCTTGAAGGAAATGCTCCCGATGGAGGGTTTTTCGCTCACCACGAAGATAACGATTTTTCCCTTGGGACCGTCTTTGGTTTCGATCTTGACGTCCTTGAAATATCCCATGGCGTAAATGGCCCGAAGGTCCTTGTCGAGCTGATCATAGTCCAGGGCCTCCCCCTTCTTGCTCTCAACCACGGAGAGGATGGCCTCGCTTTCCACCCGGCGGTTTCCCGTAACTTCCAGGGAATCGATGGGTTCAAGTCCTGCGATCTGGGTATAGAGGCTCTTTGTGGCCTTATCCGCAGCGTCTGCCAGCTTCTCTACGTCATCTTCGACCACGAAGACCGTGAATGGGGCACGACGGCCGGTCACATCCACCGCCTTCAAGTCCAGGCTGATCTTTCTCCCGATCTGGGTGAGACTCCCCGAAACAACGAGTTCGGCCCCCAGGTCCCGGCCGATCCTTATGAGGTCCGCCTTCTTGAGGGTTTCAAGAAAGACCATAGGGTGTCTATTGATTTGGCCGGGGTCCACGAGTTCGTACCCCTTCTCCGCCAGCCGGGAAGACAACATTTCCTGGAGCCCCTTTTTGAGATGATCGAGAGGTTCGAGGGAATGGATCTTGAACGGAAGAACCGCAATCTTCTCCTTGGCCTTGGCCTGGATCGTGCCCGGAGCCAAAAAAATTAAGGTCAGCAGGAGGAGAAGAAGCACTACAGTTCTCACAGGCGGTTGAAAAACTGCTGCGCTTGCTACGTTTTTCAACCGCCTGTTAAAAAAGTGCCGGGCCCTGCCATTGCGATTTCCTGGGCCTGTGCCGTGATAACACACCGCATCATTGAATTCGACCATCCGTCATCTCCATGTGTCGTGACAATTTCGCCGCAAACAGGGTGTTATGGGTGGCCACGATGAGGGCCAGGTTCTCATCCCTGTTCAGCTGAAGCAAGAGGTCAATGATTCCTTCTCCAGTTGCCTTGTCCAGGTTTCCCGTGGGTTCGTCCGCCAAAAGGATTTTCGGTCTCATAACCAGGGCCCGGGCAATGGCCACCCGTTGCTGTTCGCCGCCGGAAAGCTCACCCACACGGTGGCTCAGGCGGTGGCCCAGGCCCACCCTTTTTAGGATTCTCTCGGCCATTTCTCTGGCCTCTTTCCGGCTGATCCGGGCGATCATGGCCGGCATGGCGGTGTTTTCCAGGGCATTGAGTTCGGGCAGCAGATGATGGAACTGGAACACGAAACCGATGTCCCGGTTCCTTAAGCGGCAAAGCTCAACGTTGTCCAGTTCGCTTACGTTTCGACCCCGAAACAGGATTTCCCCACGGGTCGGCGGTTCCAGCGTGCCCATGACGTTGAGCAGGGTGGATTTCCCCACGCCGGATGCCCCTGTGATGGCCAGGCTTTCCCCCTCTCCGACCACCAGGTCAATGCCCTTAAGTACCTCGATCACGTTTCCATCGTGCCTGAAGGACTTAAAGATGTTTTTAAGCTCAAGCAATAGGGTGTCCTCCCGGCGCTTTCTTCTTTCGGGCCTACTCGTAGCGCAGCGCCTCGGCCGGATTGAGCCGTGAGGCATGCCACGCAGGGTAGAGGGTGGCCAGGAATGAAATAATCAGCGCGGACAAGGTCACGAAAAGGACATCCCAGGTTTCCACTTTCACGGGAAGGGTGGAGATGTAATAGACGTCCGCCGGCAGGTGGATAAATTTATACTTGGCCAGGAGGCGGCAGAGCCCCAATCCTGCCAGCAATCCCACCACGGTTCCAACGATGCCCACCAAGAGTCCCTGAAACACGAAGATGGTCATGATGCTCCGGGGGGAAGCTCCCATGGCCCTGAGGATCGCCACGTCACGGGTCTTTTCCATCACCACCATTACCAGTGTGCTGATGATATTGAGGGCCCCCACCAGAACGATCATGATCAGGATCACGAACATGACGATCTTTTCCAGCTTGAGTGCGGAAACCAGGGCCTTGTTCATTTGTTTCCAGTCCTGGGTCCAGTAAGGATATCCGAGTTTCGCGGCGATGGAGGCCCCGATCCGATCCGCTCTCTCCACATCGACCACCTTGACCTCGATACCCGTGACCCGGTTGTCCAGCCCAAGGAAATCCTGGGCCTCTCTCAGGGAAGTGTAGGCCATGGTGGCATCGTATTCATACATGCCTGAATCGAAGAGGGCGGTGACCATGTATTTTCGGCTGTTTGGCACTCTCCCAAGGGGTGTCAATTTGCCCTGGGGGGCGAGCATGGTGACCGTATCCCCCGGACCGACACCCAATTGCTTGGCCAACTCTTTCCCCAGGATGATCCCCGGAAGTCCACCATGGACCATGTCCAGCGAGGAAAGGCTCCCTTCCCTGATCATGGAGCCGATGGCGATGACATCTCCCGCTGTTCGGGTATCCAGGCCCCTGAGCACAGCGCCTGAGGCGTATCCCATACTGTTTATCATAACCTGGCTGTAGATGAAAGGGGTCGTCGCCAAAACCCCCTTGACCCCCGAGACCTTTTTCGAGACGGCTTGATAACCGCCGAAGGCACCGCCGTAACTGCGGACCAGGAGATGGGAATTCACCCCCAGGATCTTGGACATGAGATCGGCCGTGAATCCGTTCATGACCGAGAGGACCACGATCAAGGCCATCACCCCCACCATCACTCCGGCGATCGAGATCACCGTGATCACCGATATGAAGGTCTGCCGGCGCTTGGCCTTCAGGTATCTGAGTCCCAAAAAGAATTCGAAAAGCATGTGATCCTAATTCTCGTGGTTCGATGGTTCAGGTTCCCGGAAAGGTGCGGCCCGCCGACCGGTCGTCGTCAGGCGGCGGATCCGGTTAGCGGTGCGGCGGACGATCATTTGGACCTCATGTGGGGGAAGAAGATGACGTCTCTGATGGAAGGAGAATCCGTGAGGAGCATGACGACCCGATCGATTCCTACGCCTTCTCCTGCGGTGGGAGGAAGCCCGTATTCCATGGCTGTGAGGTAGTCCTCATCCATGAACTGCGCCTCGTCGTCCCCCGCCTCCCGCATGGCGGCCTGGCGCTCGAATCTTTCCCTCTGGTCCACCGGATCGTTGAGCTCCGTGAAGGCGTTGGCGATTTCCTTGCCTGCGATGAAGAGTTCGAAGCGGTCCGTGATGTCCGGATTATCGTCGTTCCGCCGCGAAAGGGGCGATATTTCCGTGGGATATCCGTATATGAAGGTCGGCTGAACCAGTCTGGGCTCCACCACCTGGTCGAAGATCTTGGCCAGGACGTTGCCCAGGCTGTCGAGTTTCGAGATCAGGATGTCCCTGGATTCGGCAAAGGCAAGGGCGGCGTCCATGTTGGTGAGGACTTCCTCGTCCACTCCGCCGATTTCCTTCAGGGCCTGGAACATGGGTATCCTGGGCCAGGGAGGAGAGAAATCAATGGTTTCGCCCTGGTACTGCACGGTGGTTTCCCCGAGAACTTCCTGAACCACCTGGAGGAACAATTCCTCGGTCAAACGCATGAGGTCTTCGTAAGTAGCATAGGCCATGTAGAATTCCAGCATCGTGAACTCGGGGTTGTGTTTTATCGAGATCCCTTCGTTCCGGAAATTGCGGTTGATCTCGAAGACCCTCTCCAGGCCTCCCACCACCAGCCTCTTCAGGTAAAGTTCCGGTGCCACCCGCAGGTAAAGATTCATGCCCAAGGCGTTATGGTAAGTCTTGAAGGGCCGGGCCGTGGCCCCCCCGGCTATAGGATGCATCATGGGCGTTTCCACCTCCAGAAACCCCCTTTCGAGGAAGAATTTCCGGATGGCCTGGATGATTTTGCTGCGGGTGACGAACACCTCCTTGACCGAGTCGTTCACGATGAGGTCCAGGTACCGCTGCCGGTATCTGGTCTCCACGTCGGCCAGCCCGTGCCATTTTTCGGGAAGAGGCCTCATGGATTTCGAGAGGAGGCGGATCTTTTCCGCGAGGATGCTCAGTTCGCCGGTGCGGGTCCGAAAGGGCCTTCCCCTGATCCCGATGAAATCTCCGACGTCCATGAGCTTAAAAATCTTGTAGGCTTCTTCACCCACCTTGTCCTTCCGTATATAAGCCTGGAGGCGCCCCGTCCGGTCCTTGAAATGAATGAAGGCGGCTTTGCCGAAATTACGGATGGACATAATTCGTCCCGCCAGGGAGAAAGCTTCCTCCTGTTTCTCCAGGGTTTCAGCGTCTTTTTCCCCGAAACGGTCGATGAACTCCGACACGGTCAGGTCGCAGGTGTACCCTGCGGGGTAAAGATGCACACCCATAGCCTTCAGGGTGTCGGCCTTTTTCTTTCTGTCCTCGATTACTGAGCTTGTTTTTCCCATGGGATGAATAACATGAACAATAAGTGAGGTCCGTGGCTTGAAATCGGACTTGTTTAATTATTTTTATAGGTTGAACGCTTGCTTGTAATCCAAACGCCTCCGATAGTCAAGGCAAAAGATCCCCGGAGAAAGTCCTTCAATTCCTTTGATCACGAGGGGAATCAGTGTTATAAAAAATCTTGACGAAAGATCGCCCGGTTTCCCAATGGAGGTATCGCCGGCTGATTTCACGGTAAAGAAGAAACCTTTGAACCTGAATCTTGCATAAACAATCTTGAATCCGTTAAAAAATTCATTGAAATTCCCTCTCTTAGGTTATAACCGGGCAAGGTGGAAGTTCAGCCCTATGGGTGAGAACAAAATGAAGAGTAATATTTCAAGATTGTTTACCCTTAGGGAGTGTCGATTTTACCGAATCTGCTTCGTTATCGAACGCTTGCGGTAGGCGATTACAGCTGTGCAGTCTATATGCCTTGCATCTTCGGCAAACTCGACGCTTATAAGATTCAGGTTGAAAAAGGGTAGTTGAAAGGTCTCGAAAAAAATGTCTCGTGTTAAAAGGAGGAACGTCGCCATCGAATCTAATAATCGCTCAGACCTGCCTGCCGTCCTGTTCCCCCATGTTTTCTTGCCGGAAGAGACCGTGGGGGCCATCCTTACCCTTTTTCGTCCCCTTACCCTTTTTCTTCCCTGGTACATGGACGAGCCGAAAGCGCTTGAAAAATACAGGGAGGCGGGGATTCTCCGAATCCTCCATCCTCCTGAAGAAATGAAACCCCGGGATGACTTCCACAGGCTGTTCGAGGCTTACAAAACCTGGTGCCGGGAAAACCCGGACAGGGGTTATACGGTGTTCCTGCAGGTCCAGCAGGGTCGGGACCGTTCCGAGGATACGATCTGGGGGATACGGGATATTCTTCGCCGGATGGGCGGGGAGGAAGGGCCTCAAGAGGCCGGTGACCCCGGCCTCCTATGGCACCTGTTGCTTCACATGGCCCGGGAAATGGAGGCCGAGAGCCTTGAAGCCGACCGGGTACTCAAGGAGCTCAAGGAAAGACGCTCCCCACTCCAGGATGTCCTGGAGCTTGAAGGTGAAGATGCGGCGAGTGTCTTTGATGACCTCCCGGAATTTCGAAGCGAGCCTTCCCTTGGGCCATCCCATTGGGCCAGGCTGATCGAGGCGTGGCTCGGCCTTTTCAGAGGGCAGCTCCAGGATCGAGAGGTCCTGGTAACTTTTGATCGCCGGGCATGGGATCACATCTTTGCTTTGATGGAGGAGGGAGCATCGAAGGAGATCGCCCTGCCGGAGGAGCCTGTATGTTTCAGGCTTCCCGCTTCCCCGCTGGGGGAGGAACCCGGGAATGCCCCTATCGCAGAGGAAGGCCCACTCCCGTCAATCCGTCGGAATCTGCGATCCTTGTTCATGGGACCGAAACTCACAACCCAGGAAAGGATGGAAGGTCTCAGGAGGCTGGCTGCAGAGATAGAAAGGGATCAATACGTTCCCTCTGCGCGGGGAGTCCTGGAGTGCCGGGTGGCGGCCATTAATCTCTTTGACAAAGAGTCCCCGGGCGGAGGGGCCTTGAGACCTCTTGATGGAAGGTTCATCGCTTTGGTGGAGAGGAAACAGTGAACGAATGGGGGAAGATCCACCAAAGGCAGCCCTTCACGATTTTTTCTTGAGCCTGCAGCCGATTCCCTTCAGATTGGGGGTCCCAAGTTCCTTCCCGATCTTCCCCGCCGAAGTCAGCATATTGTAGTTGGCGCTTTTCCAGTCAAAACCACCGCCGGTATCCTCCTCACCGAACCACCACCCGTAAGCTGCATTCACCACCCTGGGATGAATCCTGTCCGTCAGATGGGCGAACTGGGTGATGGCGCCCCATCGTGTCTCGATGATCACGGGATCCCCGTGGCGGATGCCTAAGGTTTCCGCCGTCCGCGGATGAATTTCCACCTTGGGGCGGGGCCGTTTTCGCCGGAGCGGTTCGAGCCATCGGTAGGAGGAGTGGAGATAGTAACGGCTCTTGCAGCTTGTGAGCACCAGGGGATACTCCGGGTCCTCCTCCTCGGGCAGGCCTGAGAACCGTGGAAGAGGGGAGACGCCGAGTTCCCCGGCCTTGGACAGGGCCAGTTCAACCTTGCCTGTCGGGGTCCGGAACCCGGTCTCCTCGTATTTCCTGAACCGCTCCGGTCCCTTCAAAACCCCCTTCTCCACGAATTCCCGGTAGCTCATGCCCGCGGGCTCCAGGACTTCCTCCAGCAGTTTCTCCCAGTCATCGTACCAGAATTCGGGGGGCGTCAGGGTCTTCCCCAGCTCATTGAGGATCTTGCAATCAGGCCAGCAGTCCTCAGGCGGGTCGACCACCTTGGGACGGGCAAACAGGAGACCGTGTCCGAGGCCGTAATGGCCGATGTCGTTGAATTCAAAGGTGGTGGCGGCTGGAAGGACCACGTCGGCCAGGTTCGCCGTGGGGGTCATGACGATATCGGAAACCGCGAAGAAGTCCAGTTTCATCAAGGCCTCGTAAGTCATGGGGCTGTCGGCGAAGGCCAGGAGGGGGTTGGTGCACTGCATATAGGCCCCCTTGACCGGATAGGGCCTTCCTTCGATGACCGCTCGCCTGAAAAGGGTGGGAGGGACGGTTATAAGCCTGGGAAGGGTGCCCTGCCGGGCATGCAGCATCTCGGAGCGCTTATTAGGGAGTTGTTCGGAGTGGACGAATTTTCCAAGACGAAGGGTCTTGGGCTCATTGGCCTGGATGTTGCCCCCGGGCACGTCCAGGTTTCCGGAGATGGCCATGAGGCAGAGGAGTGCCCTTACGGAATCAAAGGTATGGATGTTTTGCTCGATGGCGTTTCCCCACTGGATCGCCGCGGGCCGGGCCCCGGCATAAAGCCGGGCGGCCTCCCGGATAGTGTCAGCCGGAACCCAGGTGACTTCGGCCATTCTTTCCGGTGGGTATTTCTCAATCTCTCGGGCCAGCTCATCGAAGCCGTGGGTCCATTTCGAGACGAATTCCCGGTCATGGATCCCTTCACGGATGATGACGTGCAGGAAGGCCAGGGCCAGGGCCGCATCCGATCCCGGTCGCAATTGGAGGCAGAGCCGAGCCCTGGAGGCAAGCTCGGTCCTGCGGGGATCCACGATGATCAGTTCGGCGCCCCCCCTGAGCCGCTCCAGGAGGAGTCTGCATACCTGACCTTCCTCATTGGTGCTGGTGATGTTGCTTCCCCAGAGGACCACCAGCTTGGTGGGACGGTGAAGATCGGCCACGGGGTAAAATCCGCAGGTGTAAATCCCTGAAAGCTCCCGGGGTAAGTGACAGAGGTCCGCCATCCCGAACATGTTCGGGGAGCCGAACAGGGTGGCCAAACGGTTCAGGACGAAGAGTTCCAGGCCTTTGGGCATGCCCTGGCCGAAGATAACGGACCGTGCCCCGTGTTCCTCCCTGATCCGAGAGAGGTTATTGGTTATTTCTTCGATGGCCTCAGGCCAGGAGATCTCCCGCCACTTGCCTTCACCCCTTCGGCCGGCCCTCTTCAAAGGATGTTTGAGGCGGGCGGGGTGGTCCAGCCGTTTGGCCGCCGCAAGACCCTTGGAGCACACATAACCCTTGTTAAGAAATCCCTCAAGGTCTCCCTTGATCTTGACGATGGCGTTGTTTTTCACCCCGACCCGGAGAGCGCATCCCCCGTGGTCCATTCTGGAGCAATGGGTTTTAACCCAGCGAATGTCATCACTCATTTCTTCCCCCCGCCGCGATTCCTTGCCGCGGCCGTTCATTTTTTGAAAGTCACCCCTGAAAGATCACTGCCTGGGGCATGCCCGAACCAGAAAGGCCGGATGGGATATCCCCGCCCGGCCTGAAGGAGACTGCAAAATTCCATTCTTTTCAACGAATTGCCCTTACTCTCCGGTGTTATTCCCCCCGCCGGGCATCCCGGGTATCTGGGGCATTCCAGGCATTCCGCCAGGCATGCCTCCCGTCCCTCCCGGCATTCCGCCGCCCTGCATCATCCCGGGCATGGTCGGCATGTTGAATTTTTGGTACCCTGTGGGTAGTTCGAAGAGGCGTTTGGGGAGATTCCCGATCTGGATGTCTTTCAGCATCATGGAACCGTTAACATCTTGAATCTTGATCGGAAAGTCAATCTTCTTAGATATCCAGTAGTAGGTCTTTTTTCCCTCTGACAGAATCTCATATTTAGTGCATGAAAGGCCCGAGACGGTCTCCTTACCCACCTTCCTGGCCTTCCGGGCAATTGCAGGTGTCCAGCTCGCCATCCTTCCCTGGATCTGGATGGGACGCTCCATGTACATTTTTTCTTCCTCTATGAGGACCCACATCACTCCTTTATCAGGTCGGAAGATCATCACGTTTCCTTCCAATACAAAACGCATCATGCGGTCCTTCACGTATATTTTGCCTTTTCCGGGCATGTCGGCCGGGTCCTTGGATTTCGAAATGAAATCGGCCGTAAAATCGCTCCCGGCCCAGGCCAAGACCGGCACGAAGCACGTACAGAGCAATGTGAACAGGACTATCTTGACCGTCTTGCAGGAAATCCTTTTTTCCATTTTTAACCTCCAAGGCTCGCCCTTTTGTTTCAGGATTAACGACGAGCTACCGAAAATACATATCGGAAAGGCGCGGAAGATGTCAATGGAATTGTCTTTTCGCCCGCTCCAGGGTTATATTCCCTGAAAAATCGATCGTCCCGACTTAAGGGTGATCTGAAAGGAGGCTTCATCCTGGAAAGGGGAAAAGACGCTGCAAGAAAGATTTTTTTCCTGCTGCCCTCCTTGCTCATGGCGGGGGGCATTTTCTATGTTTCCTCCCTTGAAAAGGTTGATCTTCCTTTGAGCGGGATCTCCTTCAATGACCTCCTTTTTCACGCCGCCGCCTATTTCCTGTTCGGGATCACCCTGATCATCGCCGCCTATCCCTGGTACCCGGAGGGCGGATTTCCCCGCAGAATCCATATTTTGCTCGTTGTCATCGGTATCCTCTATGGGGTTTCAGACGAGATCCACCAGGCCTTTGTCCCCAACAGGACCTGTGCTCTGAGCGACCTCGCCGCCGATTCCTTCGGGGTGCTCCTCTCCCAGTTTGCAGGGAAATGGGGATTAATGAAGTTCCGGGGAGGACACTCGGGATCCTAGGGAGGACCATGATTCGGATTGAGGTCTCCCGTGGCCGACGCCTCGTCGGGGCTGGCCTTTGCAGGGGCCCGGGGAATGGCGGAGAAAAAGAGCGCGAAAAACATTCCCGCCCCGAGAACGATCATTGGTATGGTGGTTTTTTGGCGGATCATGGGCATGGTGGACTCGTAAAGGCAGTGTGGCCGATGTCTTGCATCTTCGACAAACCTTGACGCTTGTAAGATCCAGGTAAAGGGGATTTGATCGACCCGATCAGATGCCAGCCGCTTCCCTGGTTTCAAGCTCTCTTTCTTGCAGGGCCTTGATCTCGTCCCGGAGGCGTGCTGCTTCTTCGAACTCCAGGTTCCCGGCGGCCTCCAGCATCTTTTTCCGTAAATCTTCGATCCTGGCCTGTATTTCTTCGGGGGTGACGGGGTAGGGTCCCTTTTCTTCTCCGATCCCGGGAACCGGAAAATAATCGGCCTCGTAAGGGGATCCGAGGATATCTTCAATGGATTTTTCGATGGTCGCCGGGGTGATATTATTGGCCTTGTTGTAAGCAAGCTGGAGCCGGCGGCGGCGGTTGCTTTCCTCGATGGCCCGGGCCATGGAATCGGTTACCCGGTCGGCATAGAGGATCACCGTCCCATGAAGGTTCCTCGCCGCCCTGCCGGCGGTCTGGATCAGGGAACGTTCCGAGCGGAGGAAACCTTCCTTGTCCGCATCGAGCACCGCCACCAGCGAGACCTCCGGCAGGTCCAGTCCCTCCCTGAGAAGATTGATCCCCACCAGGACATCAAAGTCTCCCCTGCGCAGTTCCCTGACGATTTCCATCCGTTCGATCGTCTTGATGTCCGAGTGGAGGTACCGCACCTTCACACCCAGTTCAGTGTAATACTCGGTCAGGTCCTCCGCCATGTTTTTGGTGAGGGTAGTGACGAGCACCCGTTCGTTCACTTGAACCCGCTCCCGGATCCGGGCCAGGAGATCGTCCACCTGGTTGCGGGCGGGGCGCACGATGATTTCCGGGTCTATGAGGCCCGTTGGACGAATGATCTGCTCCGCAATGCGCTCCGCCCGTTCCAGTTCGTAAGGACCCGGTGTGGCGGAGACATAGATGGCCTGGGGAACCCTCTCTTCGAACTCCTCGAACTTGAGAGGGCGGTTGTCCAAAGCAGATGGGAGGCGGAAACCGTATTCCACGAGGGTCGTCTTCCGGGACCGGTCCCCGTTATACATGCCGTTGAGCTGAGGCACAGTGATGTGACTTTCGTCGATGATGACAAGGAAGTCCCTGGGAAAATAATCAAGGAGGGTGGGAGGCGGCTCTCCCGGCGCGCGGCCGGTCAGGTGCCGGGAGTAATTCTCGATCCCGTGGCAGTAACCCATCTCCATCATCATCTCCAGGTCGAAGAGGGTCCGTTCCTCGATTCTTTGGGCCTCCAGCAACTTGTTCCGGGACCGGAAGTATTCGATCCTTTCCTTGAGTTCTGCCTTGATCCCGACGATGGCCCTCTCACGGATTTCGACCGTGGTGACATAATGGGAGGCAGGGTAGATGGTGACCCGGTTCAACTCACCGATAACCTTCCCACTCAGAGGGTCGATCTCCTGGATGGCCTCCACAAGGTCCCCGAAGAAGTGGATCCGGACGGCGCGGTCCTCCTCGTGGGCCGGATAGATGTCAAGTACGTCTCCACGGACTCGGAAACTCCCCCGGGTGAAATCGTAGTCTCCCCGCTCGAAGTGGATCTCAACGAGCTTCCGGATGGCCTCTTCCCTGGCCAGGTTCATGTCTCGTTCAACGTAAAGGAGCATGCCGTGATAGGCCTCGGGAGAGCCCAGCCCGTATATGCAGGAAACGCTCGCCACGATGATCACGTCGTCCCGGTCCAGGAGAGACCGGGTGGCGGAGTGGCGCATCTTGTCTATTTGCTCGTTGATATGGGCATCTTTTTGGATGTAAGTGTCGGACTGGGGAATGTAGGCTTCCGGCTGGTAGTAGTCGTAATAGCTTACGAAGTACTCGACCGCGTTGTGGGGGAAAAGCTTCTTGAACTCCCCGTAGAGTTGGGCCGCGAGGGTCTTGTTGGGCGCGATGATCAGGGTCGGCCGCTGCACCCTGGCGATCAGGTGGGCCATGGTGAAGGTCTTTCCGGACCCGGTGACTCCCAGGAGGACCTGGTGCCTGAGGCCTTTCATGACCCCGTCCGCCAGTGACTCAATGGCCCTGGGCTGGTCGCCGCAAGGTTCCAGGTCAGTTTCAAGACGGAACATCTCGCCTCACCATCTACCTCTTCAGAAACCGGGTGCTCGAAAATCCCACCAGCCCCTTACAAATCGATACGCCAGGTGGTGCCTTTTGGCCCGTCCTCCAGGATGACACCCTTCTCCCGGAGCCTGTCGCGGATGGCGTCCGCTGCTGTCCAGTCCTTTCTGGCCCTCGCCCTGGCCCTCTCTTCGATCATCCGCTCGATTTCCACCGGGTCGATTTGTTTCGGCCCGCCGGAGAGGTCCTTGAAAAAGGCTTCCGGGTCCTCGTCGAGGATTCCCAGGATACTGCCGGCAAGGAGGAGATTGCGTCGGTCCCTCTCTAAATCGTCTCTCAAGGCGGGATCTGTGGAGAGGGAACCGGAGTCCAGGCGACGGTTGAGATCCCGGATCTTTTCGAAAATCAGCCCGATGGCGCCCGCCGTGTTCAGGTCATCATCCATGACTGCGACGAATTGTTTTAGAAACCCTTCCTCTATTTCTTCCCCGGCAGGAATGATCCCTTGCACTCCCTTCGGTGGCTCGATGGGGCCGAGCATTTCATTCAGTCTCTGGAAGGTCCGGTAGATCCGGACCACCCCCGATTGGACGTGGTTCACAGCGCTTCGGGAAAAATCGAGGGGGCTCCTGTAGTGCTTGGACAGGAGAAAGAAGCGGAGGACCTCGGGGTGGTATTCCTTTAAGGCATCCCGGATAGTGAGGAAGTTGCCCAAGGACTTGGACATTTTTTCGGATTCCACCGTCACGAAACCGTTGTGGACCCAGTAGCGGGCGAATTCGCCTCCGCAAGCTGCAATGGACTGGGCCCTCTCGTTTTCATGGTGGGGAAAGATCAAGTCCTTGCCTCCCCCGTGGATGTCGAAAGTCTTCCCGAGGAAATGGTGGCTCATGACCGAACATTCCATGTGCCAACCCGGTCTCCCGGGTCCCCAGGGACTTTCCCACTGGGGCTCACCGGGCTTCGCCCCTTTCCACAGCACGAAATCCATGGGGTGGTGCTTACGTTCATCCACTGCGACCCGACTTCCCGCCTGCATATCTTCCAGCCGCCTCCCGGAAAGGGCCCCGTATCCCCTGAAAGATTCCACGGAAAAGAAGACGTCCCGGCCCTCCACATAAGCATGGCCCTTTTGGATAAGGGTGTTGATCATTTCGATCATGCCGTCAATATGCTCCGTGGCCCGGGGTTCCTTGTCCGCGGGGAGAACCTTGAGCCTTTCCATGTCCTCGTGAAAGGCGTCGATGTATTCCCGGGCAAGTTCCCGGGTGTCCTTCCCGAGTTGGTTGGCCCGGTCGATGATCTTGTCGTCCACGTCTGTGAAATTTCGGACATAGATGACTTGGAATCCCCTGGCCCGCAGGTACCTGGACAGAACATCGAATACGATGGCGGAACGGGCGTGCCCGATGTGGCAGAGATCATACACCGTGACCCCACACACGTACATGCCCACTTTCTTGTCCTGAAGGGGTATGAATTCCCGTTTCCTGCGGGTGGCGGAATCATAAAGGGTCAAGGCCATGGATTCTTCTCCTGGTAAGGTTTTGTCCTCTGTTGTTTTCCGGGAAACAATGGGAACCACGGAGGAACAGGACCGGGGGGTCGCCGTCTATTGAAGAGGGTCGACCCGGGTGATATTTTGGTCTCATTCGACCGGGAAAGGAGATGCCGTTCATCAATTCCCCGGCCCCTGATCAGCCTTCGGCGATTCAGCTGTGAGGGTGACCATTGCGTAAGCCGCAATTCCTTCTCCACGGCCCGCGAAACCGAGACCTTCGGTAGTCGTGGCCTTGACATTGATCCGCTCGGCCGGAATGCGGAGAACCCGCGCGAGATTTTCCTCCATGGCGGGAATATAGGACATGAGCCTTGGCGCTTGGGCAACGATGGTGGTGTCCAAGTTGTTGATCCGGTATCGATCCGCCCCTACCCATTCCATAACGCGGGCCAAGAGGTGCAGGCTGTCGGCCCCCTCGTAGGATGGGTCCTTGTCGGGAAAGTGACGTCCGATATCTCCCTTACCCAGGGCTCCCAAGATGGCGTCCATAACCGCATGGGTAAGCACATCGGCATCGGAGTGTCCATGGAGGCCACGGGTATGTGGAATCCGACAGCCTCCCAGGATGAGAGGCCTGCCTTCGACCAGACGATGAACGTCATACCCGAAGCCCACAAGGATCAAGATCTTCTCCTTTTCTTCTTTTTTCTGAATCGCTTTTCCCGCCGGCCCGAGAAGAGACCGGTTCCCTATCGTACTCCTAATGACAGGAACTGCAGTTCGTGCTCGAGCAACCCGAGCATCCCGAGGATCCGCTCGAGGAAGAGAAGTTCCCGTCGCTCTTGAAACTGCAGGCGGACATGAGGCGGCGCACATCCCGCGCTTCACAGTCGGGACAGGTGACGTCGCTCTCGTCTCCGAACACAATGCATTCGAATTCCTTGTCGCATTTCATGCACTTGAATTCATAGATTGGCATGTTTGAAATTCCTCCAGATAAGCCCCGTTCCCCCGGGTTACCCGTTGCTCTTGACGGATCTGCAGACAATTACCTTACTATGGAGGGGGCGGGGCGGACTCCAAGCCCTCGATGACCGCAGCGGCCAGGAGGGGAAACATGATTTCATGATGGCCCACCAGGGAGTAACCTTCTCCTCCTTCCAGGGTGGGCCGTTCGACCACGTTGGTCATGGGCCGGTAATGGCGTATGAAGTCCATGTTGACGGCCGTAAACTTCTTGACCTCGTGCCCGAGGTTCCTGACCAGGGACAGGGCCTTTAAAAAGACCTCAGGCAGGATGACGGCCGATCCCAGGTTGATATATACTCCCCCTTCGAGCCGGGAGACCAGGGTCGAAAACAACCGAAAGTCCAAATGGGACGTCTTGCCGATGTCGGCCCCATTCACGCTCGGGTGAAAGTGGATGATGTCGGTCCCGATGGCCACGTGGACCGTGACGGGGATGTCCCGCTCATAGGCGCCGGCCAGGAGACTGTGCCGGGCGTAAGGGAGTTTTTCCCTGAAAATCATGGCACCCACGGCCTTCCCCAGGCCAACTCCCTTTTCGGCGCCTTCCCTTATGGCGCTGTTGATCCATCGCCCGGTCTCCTCTGCCATGCCGAATCGGCCCTCACCGAGATGAGCCGCCACGTCCTCGGAAGTGTGCCCGGCCATGGCGAGTTCAAAATCATGGATAACACCCGCCCCGTTCATGGCCACGCCTTTGATGATGCCCCGATCCATGAGGTCCAGGATCACAGGGTTGAGGCCCACCTTGATGGCATGGGCGCCCATGGCCAGGAGGACCATTTTCCCGGACCGGACGGCTTGAACGGTGTTCTCGACGATTCGGATGAAATCCGCGGCGGCCAGGATTCGGGGCAGGCGCTGGAGCCATTGGCCCAGGCTCCCCCCCGGCATCCAGGGTCTTGCCTGGTCCTCGGTGCGGACCTTGCTGGTCCTTTCCGCAAGGGGATAACAGGTGACGTCGCCAAGGTCTATGGGTTTCCACTTATCCAACGACAAAATTCCTCAGATGTTCGCCCGGTCAGTTCCGCCCATCGGGCTTCTTGTCACCGAGACCGGAAAATGGATTGATCCCTTGCCCTAAGCCTCTTGGATGCTTTGCTGGAACAGCAAATAGTCCACTAGTTGGCAGATCATGTGACCGGCAAATATATGGGTTTCCTGAATTCTGGGGGTCTCCTTGCTTTTGACCACAAGCGCCATGTCGGCCAGGCTCCCGAGTTTTCTGCCATCACCACCCGTAAGTGCCGCGGTGAAGATGCCCCGTTTCCTGGCGGTCTTGACAGCGGATAGAATATTGGGGGAATTCCCGCTTGTGCTCAGGGCCAGGAGTATGTCGCCTTCCATGCCGATCGCCTTGATCTGCTTGGAAAAAATCTCCTCGAAGGAGTAATCGTTCCCGATGCTCGTCAGGATCGAGGTATCCGTGCTGAGGGCTATGGCGGGGAGGGGAGGGCGTTCAAGGATAAAGCGGTTCACGAACTCGGCCGCGATGTGCTGGGCGTCGGCGGCACTTCCCCCATTGCCGCAGATCATGAGTTTGCGATCAGACGTGAAGGCATCGGCGATCTTCTCCGCGAGGCTTACAAGGCCCCGGGCGTTCGCCCTGGTGAATGCCTCCTTGGTTTGGACGCTGTCGGTGAGTGCCTTTTCAATGAGCTTTTCCATCACGCTTTTCGTGCCCCGGGAGCATTCAGTCCGCCCCTGGCCGGGAGTACCTCCCAAGTATCATTCAAAATAGGATCTGATGACCAGTATGTCAACAAACCTTCCGTCAGGCTCTTTCCCAGGGGTACCGTTTCTCCGTTTTCTCTTTTCCTGCGGCCCTTCCTGTACCGAAGGCTTACAGGGCGGCCAGGTTGCGGACGGCCTGGGCCACGACAGCGAGTTCCCCATCGTGGATGGTCCGGACATCCATGAGGACACGATTCCTTTCCACCCGGACGATGATAGGGGGATCATGGGCCCGCAACCGTTCCTCCATCTCGTGGGCCGGAAGTCTTCCGGGCACGAGAGACAGCAACAAAGTGGGGAGAACAAAAAGGGGCAAGGCCCCTCCTCCCACCTTGGATTCCCCTCCAGCGGATTCAAGGGTAAAGTTCGGTGAATCCAATCTCCCGATCATCCTCCTGAGCCTTCGCATCCTGCTCTTCAGGGTATCTTGGCCCAGGCAGATCATCTTCAGGGTGGGGATTTCCTCGATAGCCTTCTTTTCATCACGATAAAGCCTCAGGGTCTCTTCAAGGGCCATGAGGGTGAGCTTGTCGATTCGCACAGCCCGGTTCAGAGGATTCCTCTTGATGGCCTCCACGAGGTCTCGTCTTCCAAGGATGATCCCGGCCTGGGGTCCCCCCAGGAGCTTGTCGCCGCTGAAAGTTACGAGATCCACCCCGGCGGACAGGACTTCCTGCACTGTCGGTTCCTTGAGGAGGCCGTAAGCAGAGAAATCGACCAGACAGCCGCTCCCCAGGTCCTCCATGACGGGGACCCCGTACTTGCGGGCCAGGCTGACCAGTCGATCGGTGGCCACCTGCTCGGTGAATCCCACAATCTGGAAGTTACTCTGGTGGACCTTCAGGAGGAGGGCGGTGTCCGGGCCGATGACCTCTTCGTAATCCCTGAGGTGGGTCTTGTTGGTGGTCCCCACTTCCACCATTCGGGCGCCGCTCTTTTTCATGACGTCGGGGATTCGGAAGGAACCTCCGATTTCCACGAGTTGACCCCGAGAAATGACAACTTCCCGACCCTTTGCCAGGGTCTCCAGGGCGATGAGCACGGCGGCCGCGTTGTTGTTGACCACCATGGCCCCCTCTGCCCCGGTGAGTTCACGGAGGATCCCTTCCACGTGAACATATCGACTGCCCCTCCTTCCGGCCTCCAGGTCGTATTCGAGATTACTGTAACCTCCGGCAATGGGCCTGAAACGATCAATGATCCTTCGGGCAAGGGGGGAACGGCCCAGATTGGTATGGATGATTACGCCGGTTGCGTTGACGACCGGTCTCAGACTGGGGCGGAGGATCCTCTCGAAGTGCTCCTTGATCCTTTCAGAGACCCTTTGGAAGTTGAGGTCCGCCTGATCCAGCGGCCTTTTCCCATTTATAAGGATCCGCTCTCGGATGTCGTCCAGGACCTGGTGAATAGCCTCAAGGATCAGAGCCCGCGGATATCGCTCCAATAGTAGGACGAAATCAGGGTCGTTCAGGATCCGGTCCACGGAGGGGATCCGCCTTAAGAGCGCGCCTTTATCTTGTGTTCCCACTTTTCAGTTCCTCGTTCATAAACGACCGGAAAACTTTTTATTGCAAAACCGGGAAAATGTGGTAAGTATAATCACTCTCGATGGTGGGTGTAGCTCAACTGGTAGAGCACTGGGTTGTGGCCCCAGCGGCCGTGGGTTCGAATCCCATCACTCACCCCATGAAAGCAACCTTGATGGAGGGAGCGTTCAAAGGCTCCCTCTTTTTTTAAAATTCCTTAGTATCATCCGGGCTTCGTTGCAGTCAATAGCCCGGAAAGTGTTTTCCGGGTCGATCTGGTTGCCGATCCTGTTTCGTTCCTTGATATTCAGAGACCCCAAGCACACCGTATCGTTTTCTCCTTGACTTTTTAGGGGAAATTGCTAAATTCGTAAATCTTAAATATCGGTTTTGGGGGATCGTTCAGCGGCAGGACGACGGGTTCTGGCCCCGTTAACCAAGGTTCGAATCCTTGTCCCCCAGCCAGAAAAATTCCGGGTTCAGTGAACACGGTAAAGATATAGAGAGATCTTTGAAAAACGTTCGATTTTGTTCAAGGTCAAGCCTCCGGCCCGTAAGGCCTACGCCCCGGAGGGGAAGACGAAGATTTCCGCCACCTCGTGAGGGATGCCACGCGGTACAGGCATTTATACAGTAAAATATTTCGAGGATTGAATTTGTCCGCGCGTGGCGACGACTCCTCACCCTTTGGGCGGGTTTCCCGTTTGTGTTTGAAAGTCAGGCGTTTTGCAAAGGTCTCAGAAAAGGGTCCCATCGTCTAGCGGTCTAGGATACCGGCCTCTCACGCCGGAGACACGGGTTCGATTCCCGTTGGGACTACCAGGTAAAATCAAGGGGTTAGCTAATATCGGCTAATCCTTTTTTGTCCCAGAGTGTGTATAGGGTGCGTTTTGGCGAAAAAATTTTTTGGGTTCACAGCTTATCCCTCATCTCACCAGCACCCGGCACCATATCATCCAGGCCATCCACTTCACACTTATTGCGCCCCGGTATTCCGATGCCATTATTACACCGGCTAAGGTGTGTATTTCATCTACCCAATTCAAGCATTGTTAAGTCCTTTGACTTTCTGTCCGAATATAAGCTATAGTTAGTAAGTTACGAAAGGAGGGAACTAGAAATGAAACCTAAAACTGTCCGGGTCCTGAGGGGCATGGGCAGTATCTTGGACCTATCCCCCCGAACAGATCGCCGGGCGATAATTATCTCAAAAGACCCAGCGGCGTGCATGGCCAGCCATTGGAACAATGTGGGGCGGCACATAAGGCACGCAATTGATACGTTCGCCCATGAGCAAAAAGAAAAAACGGGACGCCGTTAATACCCCTGTTCCAACCCCCAACACTCAAGGCGCACAGATAGCACAAATATCTGGAACTCGCTTTGCGGGTCCTATTCCCCCACCAGACCTATTAAAGGGATACGACGATATCATCCCTGGGGCTGCTGAACGCATTTTGAGAATGGCAGAAGAAGAGGCAGCCCATGCACACCGGATGAATCAGTTAACATTGGAACTTTCGGCTAAAGAGGTAAAGCGGGGACAGGTATCTGGTTTTGGGGTTGCAATTGCGGCTTTTATTGTGGCTACTGTTGCCCTTTTTTTGGGCTTAGAAAAAGCCGCAATGACCATAGGCGGAACAACAATAGTGGGCCTGGTTACTGTCTTCGTTACCGGGCGAAAGTATGGAGCTGAGAAGCCTAAAAAAGAGTAAAGATTTTACCCTTGTCACAGTGCTAAAACAGGGTGCGTATGGGGTGCAAAATCGCCTTCTAAAACGCTCAATTTCGGCACAAGTTAATAAGCTAACTAGCTTAACTTATTGAACTAAATATTCGATAGGCCTCTCACGCCGGAGACACGGGTTCGATTCCCGTTGGGACTGCCAGGAAATAGATAACCCCCTGATTTCCTTAATGGAGTCAGGGGGTTTTGCGTTCTTCTTCTCCGGTTTTTCTCGCTTTGTCGTCTACTGCCTCAATCAACGCTTGACCGGGTTCCCGACCACTTGCAGAGGCTGTTGAAAAACGTAACGAGCGCAGATGAGACAAGGCAAAATGAGGCGAGAAAGCGGAGTTTACATCTAGTAAATGAGCATTTTGAGCCTCATTTTAACGCAGTACCAGCAAGCGCAGTAGGTTTTCAACAGCCTGCTAGTGCTTGAAGGCCCTCTGCCCGGTGAACACCATGGTCACCTGGGGGTCGGCCTCGTTGCAAGCTTGGATGGACTCGAAGTCCCGCATGGAACCGCCGGGATGGACGATGGCCCGAATTCCCTCCTTGATGGCGACATCCACCCCGTCCCTGAACGGAAAGAAGGCGTCGGAGACCATAGTGGCCCCTATGAGGCCACCCTTCGCCTCCCTGGTTTCCTTGTCGATTTCGTCAAGAAGGGCCTTTTCCTTTTCACCTTCCTTGATTTTCAACTCCAGTTCCTTGTAAGGGAGACCGTACCTTTTAAAGCAAAGGGCGTCCGCAAACTTGGTATAGGCCTTGAAGATGGCGATTTCGGCTACACCGACCCGGTCCTGTTCCCCTGTCCCTATACCCACGGTCACGCCGTCCTTCACATAGATCACGGAATTGGAGGTGATTCCCTGCTCAACCTGCCATCCGAAGAGCATGTCCTGGTATTCAGCCTCTGTCGGTTTCCGTTCGATAGTATACCGTTTCCCCTTGTACTCGCAGGAGGCCAGGGTAAAGTCCTCCACGCTTCGAATGCGATTCAGGGGGGACTGCTGCACGATGATCCCGCCGTCGATCAGGCTCTTGAAGTCCACAAACCGTTCTCCTGCATATTTCCCCAATCGGTCGATCCGGTTGATTCGCACGATTCTCAGGTTGGCCCGGCGGCCGAGGATCGGGAGAGTCCCTTCCTCGTAGTCCGGGGCGCCCACTACCTCGAGGTAATTTTCCGAGATCATTTCCGCGGTGGCCTTGTCCACGGGCCGGTTGAATACGGCGCACCCGCCAAAGGCGGCAATCCGGTCCGCCATGTTGGCCTTGTCGTAGGCCGTGGATAGGTTCTCCCCACAGGCCACGCCGCAGGGGTTGTTGTGCTTGACAATGACCGCAGTAGGCCTTTCCGTCAGGTATCTCAGGATATTGAGGGCGTTGTCCAGGTCGGTCAGATTGGTCTTTCCCGGGTGCTTTCCGCTCTGAATCAGGTCGTCGTCTCCGATGGAAGAGACCAGGCCCTTGCCCGGATCTATGAAGCGGCAGTCCCCCAGCACGAGGTTCCCGTTGACCAGTTCGTAAAGGGCTGCTTCCTGCCCGGGGTTCTCCCCATAACGAAGTCCTTTCTCGATGAGTTCCCCGGTCTTCTCGTCACGGATTTTCCAGGTGCGCTTCCTGTAAACCAGGGTCTGTTCCCCGAAGGAAATGGTCATACTGGGTGGGAAGTGATCGTCCATTACCGTGCGGTACATCTCTTTCAGGTTATTGCTCATTTTGATCCTCCGGTATTCGCAATTGGTTGGGTGATCCCCTGTGCCGGTTTTTCCATGGGACCCTCAAAGCTTGTGTTTTTCGATATATGCATAGGCGTTGTGGTTGTGAATGGACTCGTAGTTCTCCGATTCCACGGCAAACCAGGTGATATTGGGATCCTCGTTAAGTTTCAATGCGATATCCCGAACTATATCCTCGACGAACTTGGGATTGTTGTAAGCCCGTTCCGTAACGTACTTCTCGTCCTCCCGTTTGAGGACCGAGTACACCTCGCTGCTGGCCGATTCTTCCACCATCTGGATCAGGTCTTCTATCCATACGAACTTCTTGAAACGCAGGTGAAGCCGGACTTTTCCCCTCTGGTTGTGGGCCCCGAAATCGCTGATTTCCTTGGAGCAGGGACACAGGGTGGAGATTGGGACCTGAATGATGATCACCATGTCGCTCCGTACGTTCAGAGACCCTTTAAAGGTACACTTGTATTCAAGGAGTCCCTGGCTCCCCGAGACCGGGGCCATCTTGTTAATGAAGTAAGGGAATGTGATTTCCATGTGGGCACTTTCGGCATTCAGCTTCTCTTTCATCTCCTCCAGGATCTCGGTAAAGTTCTGGAGGGAAATCCTGCGGCTGTGTCTGTTCAGGATCTCCACGAAGCGGCTCATATGAGTGCCCTTGTAATAACGGGGAAGGTTGACATACATGTTGATCTTGGCCACGGTCTGTTGTTCGCCCATGTTCTTATCCAGGACCGTGATTGGATATCGTATCCCTTTGACCCCGACTTGATCGATATCTATGTTCCTGTGATCCTTATGATTTTGGACGTCTTCCATGGTTTCCTCGGAAAGGTTGATTTTTTGCGAGGCATTATGTGTCATCATCAAAATCAAAGTCAATGGAAAATCTCACCCCCTGAAAGTGTCAGGAAGCCTGTTGATCTTTCCCGTTTTTGAACGTGTCCGGCGCATTTCCGGCTTGATTTTGATGGATGAAAGAGATATTTTTCCGGCATCCTCAAAATCGGGGCGTGGCGCAGTCTGGTAGCGCACCTGCTTTGGGAGCAGGGTGTCGGAGGTTCAAATCCTCTCGCCCCGACCAGAAATCTTAATAAAAAGGCCGATTGCAAGAAACCGGCCTTTTTGTTTTGAGAGGATAATGTTTAGGGCTAACATTTTCTCTTATTCAAATGAAGGACCTTCCCGTCCATTTTTCGGCTCACCTCTCCTCAACCCATGCTCCGGGGGGCTTTCCCGGCGAAATAGCGGTCCCACATGGACAGGAACCTCTCTTCCAATTCCTTCGTGTAAGCCCTAGGATGTTTCCTTTGTTTCTCTCTAATGAGGAAGGAAATCCTGGACTTTGTATCTTCAAGCCTTGCGGGGTCCGCGAGGAGTCCCCTCGCGATGTCGAGATATTCCTTCTCCGATCGGGCAATGGTATCTTCCACCCCAATGGCCTTGAGTAGGCTGAAAGTCGTCCTCTGGGCATGGCGATCCCCTACCAGAGTAACCACGGGAACCCCCATGGAGAGGGCCTCGTAACTCGTGGTGGTTCCTGCGTACGGAAAGGGATCCAGGGCGATATCAGCCAGGCCGTATCTGGCCCTGTGAAGCTCCTCGGAACCGGCTCTGCCCAGGAAAAAGACCCGCTTTTGGTTTTCTTGGGAGAAGTGGGCAAGAATGTTGGCTCTCAGATCCGTCCTTCCTACGTGAGGGCACGAGATAACCAGGAGGGCGTCCCTGGAGAGGGAGAGTAGTCGGTCCCAAAGGGAGAGGACTTCGGGGCGGAGCTTCTCAGCGCTGTTGAAGGAGACACACACGGGCCCGTCTTCGGGGAGCCCGAAGGATCGGCGTTCCAATGGAATATCGGCCGCCTCGATGGGACCCATGGGAAGGAAACCCTGGGACATGAAAACGAGCCTTTCCCGGTAAAGGGAGGCCGAATAGGGGGATTCTGAATGGCGGTCGGTGATTCTGTAATCCATGGTGCGGAGCCCGGTGCCGTAAGGATACCCTAGGAAGGTTACCTGGATCGGTGCAGGACGAAGGGCGAAGACGTCCAGCCTGTTTCCCTGGGTGTGCCCGGCCAGGTCCACGAGGACATGGATCCCGTCACGCTGGATGAGTTCAGCGAACTGAAAGGTGTTCAGGGTATGGACTTCCCTGAAAAATGATGCCGCTCCGGCAATCTCTCTGGTCAGGTCATCTTTTCCCGGGGTGGTGGCGTAACAGTAAATGGAAAAGCGGTCCCTGTCATGGTGAGCGATGATGTGTCTGAAAAACCACCCGACGGAATGCCTCCGGAAATCAGGAGAGACGTAGCCTACCCGCAACTTGGACACCGAGAGGGATTTCCGGACCTTTGGCGGGGCGGAATGAGAAGAATGCTTGGCAAGTCTTTTCTCGACGAGGTCACCCCACTCGAGGTGTTTCCCGGAGAGGGTCTCTTCCTTCATGGGGAGGTGCTGGAAAAGAAAGAGGGAGCTGGAGAGAAGGGGTGCATCAGCCTCTGAAAACGAATAGTCCATAATTTTTGATGTCAGGGCATCGACTCGTCCCCAGTCGGCAATCTTCATCAACAACCGGGCGGCCCCCACCCATGACTGGATGGACTCGGGGCAACGGGCCAAAGCCTGTTCCTGCACGTGGAGGGCGCTATCAAAGTCTCCTTCCCGCTCCAGTGCCAGCCCAAGATTGTAATACCCGTCCGCCAAATGGGGGGCTTCATCGAGGGCTTTGCGGAAATGCAGGATTGCCTCCTTTTTTCTGCCCAGACTGAACAGGGCTATTCCGAGGTTCAGGCGGGCTTCCGGGAAATAGGGGGCAATTCGGAGTGTCGTCTCGAAGTGGGACGCAGCCAATTCCAGTTCCCCCTGATTGAGGAAGAGGAGCCCCAGGTTGTAGTGGGGGCGGGCTTGGTCCGGCTTGATGGACAAAGATCTTTCGTAGGCCTCCCTCGCTTCCCAGGAGCGTCCTTGACGGGAGTAAGCGGTCCCGAGGCTGTTCCAAGTTTCATGGTCAAATGGATTCTTGGCAAGGACCTTGCTGAAGGCCTCCACCCCTTCCGGGTAGCGTCCCAGTTCCAGGTAGAGTTGACCCAGGTTGTGCCAGGCCTCCAGAAAGTCAGGGGTGAGGTCCAGAAGTTTTTTAAAGAGGGCGAGGGCATCCGGGAGTCGGCCTTGAGCCTTCAATGTCGTGGCAAGGTTATTGAGTGTGCCGGGATGGTCGGGTTCGATGGTAAGTGCCCTTGTCAATGTTTCCGAGGCGTGGTTCAATTCGCCCCGGGCAAGATACAGGGCGCCCATGTTCCTGAGGGCATCGACATAAAAAGGGTCCCCCTCGGGCACCCTGGAGTAAGCGGACAGGGCCTCCTCCAGCCGACCCTGAAGATGGTGCTCCAGTCCCTTTTTGAACCACCCCTGCTTTTCTTTGGATTCCGTCACACGAAGACCTTAAAAGAGAGAGCTACAAGATGCTCAAATGGCGAAACAGAATGCAAAGGACCTAGTGAAAGTCTCCCCAGGACCACGATCAATAGGCCGATTCTATAGCAAAACCATCACTATTGAAACTCCCTACCTTCCATTACCGTTTCAACTATATAGCAGTGCTCTTTTAGGGCCCGCTGAAGTTGGTCCACCAAGGAAGACTCATCATCGATTAGTAAAATTCTTATTGCAATCTTAGTATATTCGGTGACATATTCGTTTAAGCTGCACTAGCTTTATGCTTCTTTGTATTAAAAAAACAAAATAGTTTTTAATTACACATTATAGGGGCATGTGAAACTTCATCGCTTGGATCACGCAATACAGCCGCACTCCGGCCGCCAGAAAAACAGGGCAAGCAGAACCGCCAGCCCGAATATAATATGGGGCTAAACACTTTCATTATCAGTCTGCTTTTTGCCATACCAGCAGTACCTTGCCCCTCCAGTGCAACCAGCTATGCTCGCGGCTGCCTGGCAGGCAATCACTTGTCCTAAAAACTGATTTTAGGGCAAAGCGCCTTTTGAAGGTACGTGCCAACGCTTCCAAAGGACCGTTATACGTGTCTCTCGCCGCGATGATCAGTCCGGCCATGTGGCGGCGATTTTGGACCTCTATCGTTCCCACGAAAAGGGGGGTGTCATTTCCCTGGATCCTCACATCTGTGGGCCAAAGCCGCAGCACCCAGCGTTGACGGTCGACTTGGCGAACAAGACGCAAACTGTCAACTCGCCCATCGTGAAGACGCGGCAAGAGAGGAAATTGCTCAATCGGCGTTTCAGAGGAAAACATCCCCAGGAGGTTTTTCAGATTCAACAACGGAGGGCGGCACCAGCCCATTGCTAAAAGATATTTAGCCATGTCTTCGGAAGTCTCTGCCCACTGGACGGTGAGGGGTTGTTCCCGCTCCCCTGCAAGATCAATCCGCCAGGCGGGGAGTTTCCGCCAGTCGACCGCTATCCATTTTTGCAGCGGCATCGATTTCACGACATGTTGGGGGGCGTAAAAGGCAAGATCCTTTTCGTGGCGTTGGGCCACATGCCAGGCCCCCGCAATAAAGATCACGAGCACGGTGACGAGCCCCAGTAATCGTCGAGGAACCACTTCAGCAGAACCCTTCAGGTAGACGATTCCGACCAGGGCCGTCCAGCTCGTGCCTATCAGAAAACCCCCCAGGACATCGGAAAGCCAATGGGCACCAAGGTACAGACGCGAAATCGCGATGATAAAGGAGATCAGAAAGACGGAAACAAAAAATCCCCAGCGCAGAGTGATGGAAAGGCCCTTGGCAAGCAAAATGGCGAGAAAACCATAGAGAATAACACTCATGGATGTGTGGCCGCTGGGGAATCCATATGCCGATGCACCATGATATAACGCCACCGGCCTTGGCAGATGGAGCATCCATTTCAGCAGTTGAACGCCCGATAAACCACCGAGTATGGTCAATACCCAATATCCCGCGGTGCGGTGACACCGTCTAAGAAGAAGCACGAGCAAAACCGCGCCGGCGATACAAAGGTTCAGTAGTGAATCCCCAAGTTCCGTGACCGCCACCAGGATGTGGTCCGCCCAGGGGGTTCGCAGGGATTGAAAAAAGTGATAAACGGCCTGATCCGCAATCACCAGCGGGTCTCCGACAAGAACGTCCTGCAGGACACCAAGAAATCCCCATCCTGCGGATAAGAGCACCAGGACGAGAAAGACCAGGAACAATTCCTCCCCCTTTTGACGTAAGAGGAAAAAAGAGAGGAATCGCTTTAAGGGAATAATCACCCCATGGGCAGGGGTATCAGTGGCAGTCCAATCCTCCAGGGAGGCAAGCCACAGAGGCCCCCGATGTCCGATCAGGAAAACCAGTTTGCGGCTAAGCCAGACGAAAACCCAAATGGCGGTGATGATAACGAAGATGAGCACGGCCAGTCGTGTACTGACAGATTCGGCTAAAGCCAGTGAGGTCCCGAAAAAGACGCCCGGTAGAATATAAACGAAGGCCCAACCTATAGCCGAAAGCACATTGACGACGCCAAAGTGTAACGGACGCATTCCGAGTATACCGGCCACAACCGGGATGATCGGACGTACCGGACCGACAAAACGGCCGAACAAGACGCTTTTTCCGCCGTGCCTGTGAAAAAAGATCTCCCCATTCTTTAACATGCCGGGATAGCGGGAAAACGGCCAGATCCGCTTCAATCTTTCGTGGTAGTAATGTCCCAGCCAGTAGCTGATGCCGTCTCCGGCTATAGCCCCTGCAGCGGCCAGCATCAACACAGGTTTCAGCTCCAGGCTGCCCGTGGCCACGACAGCGCCGACGCCGAACATAATCACCGTGCCGGGAACAATCAGACCGACCAGCGCCAGGGATTCAGAAAGGGAAATCAGGAAAATCGCCCCGTAGGCCAGTGCGGAGTGATGGGTGATAAAGGCCAGCAATGCCTTTATGTAAAGCATAAGGGTTAATGTCTCCTCGTGCCGCGGTGCCGCGGCCGAACTACATGGTCCATCAATTGATCGCTGACCCGGATCAGTTTTATGTTTAAAGGGGCAAGGCGTTCCGCAAACCAGCGAATCAACCCGGTGCTAATCAGCCCGACAACCAGGCTGCCAGCCATGTCAAAAGGAAAATGGATGCCGCTGTCCACCCGTCCCCAGGCGGTTAGGCATGCAATGACCAAAACCGTAACGCCGCAATTGACCCAGCGTCGGCCCATGAGCAGATAAAAAGTCGCGGCAAACAGCAACGTCGCATGATCACTAGGAAAGGACGTCTCCGGGCCGTGGGGAAGAAGAGGTGTGCAAAGGCCGATCATGTAAGGCCGGGGGTGAAAATAGAACAGGCCGACCAACTGGTTCATGATCAGGCCGACGACGGCGGCCTCAGTCGCTTCCAGGAGGGCGTTCTTTTTCTCCTTACTCACAAAGAACCACAGCGCAACAAACAGAGCAAGCATCAGATATGGCCCGGTCTCGGCAAAAAAAACGGCAAGCCCGTCCACGATCGGCCGATGCCCGGCCCCGGAATGCAGCCACTGAAAGATTTCTATATCCAATCCCGGCACTATCTCTTATGCCCCATTTCGTATGAGATGAACCGTCTTTTCGTCTGCGCCAGTAGAAGGTTATCAGGATACCGCATCCAGTTGGTGCCCATCCACAAATGTATTTTGGGCACTGGCGAGTTTCCAGTTCTTCGCACCCGTCGGGTGCTCAGTCCCACTGCACCGCAGCGGGTTCCCAGCTTCAGAGATACAAGATCAAGGAAACCGGGGACCCGCCCGAATGGCGGGGGGTCCAAGCAAAGCGCGGACAAATCAAGGGATTGCGCGGAGACGTACTTTAGTTAGCGATCCATCACGTTTTACGTTTACCCGTTTTGCTAAAATAGGTTACATAGGGAAACAGGTAAATCCCGGTTCCCATACATTTCCCCTGACGAGCGTTCAAGATGACATCCGGGTTTACCATGTTTCGGCTTCTAAAACCACGTCTGATATGAAGCGTGCCATAACCTCCTTTTCTCCGGGTCCTGTATAGATTCTTCGAAAATAGCGTTTTCTCCAGGAGGGAAAATCTAAAGAAAATCTGTATCCTTTTTGGGCCTTTTTCTGAAAAGTTCGAAAGGTTCAACCATGCGACCTGTTGAAAATTCAATATTTCAAAGATTTCTGTATTCTCCGATTGAGCAGGATTTGAGGAAATCGGAATTAAGTGCGTACCCCAATTTCCAGGATTTTTGGATTAGGACCCGGTTATGTTAGCTCAACGGATGATCAAAGGGAGGACCGCTTTCCGGAAATCCGGTCTCTTCAACGCCGATGCCTTATATAAGGATGAACGTGCCGTTTTCCCCATCCCGATGCGTGAAGTCCCTTTTTCTCCACATTTTCCCAAACAGAGAATGGGCCCGCCTTCGGCTATGCCCTCACAAGCGGCTACGGCGTGGCAGGCCCCAGCTGTATATTAATCAGCGTGGGTTCGAGTTGTCCCGCCATAGTCCCACCGCCATATCAAAGGACGATACCGTACCCTACGTCTCCGGCCGTGGTTCATCCCTTCCTTGGGCGGGAATGGATCATTGCCACGATTGCTTTTTCGCCGGATTTTACCGCCCTTAATATGGATGAGATTAATCCCGGGCACGGCTAACAGTCAAACCAGCAAAAAGAAAAGTACAACTGCCAATGCTGACAAGAATTAAATAGCCTAGAAGTTTCGGCGTAGCACCGAACGCTGAAGTCCGGATTGCTTCTGCGGCATGGGTTAAAGGCAGCAGACAAAGTATCTTTTGGGCCCACGCCGGAAGGTGCTCGATGGGAAAGAACGTGCCCCCTAGGAACGCCATGGGCGTAATGACGAAGCTGTTGAGCATGGCCTGATCGGCATGGGATTTGACCAGCATGGCAAGACATACTGCCAATGAGGCAAAAACAAAGCTGTTCAATAAG
>JAFDEE010000016.1 GCA_019310525.1 Deltaproteobacteria bacterium
CTATCCCCAGGTCCCGTTCAACCTTCGCTGCTGTGTTGCCCGGTTCCGTTGCAAGCCGTACGGCTTCAATTTTAAACTCCCTATCGTATTTTTTGGCCATTCGACACACCTCCTATCTGGCTTATACAAGTTCGTTGTTCGGTGTGTCCACATTTTTGGGGAAAGACCACTGTTTGGGGCGTAAATGGAGACGGTTTTGGTTTTGTGCTTTGCCGGGAGGTTATTTTATGATACGAACTAGGCCCTTCCTGGAAAAGCGAGCCGCACTGCTTTACGCGGGGTATTGCAGGGGCGGAAAAACTTCCGCAACAATACCGGACAGGATAGTTTAGTATGGCGGGTGGGGAATATGTTAACCGAAACTCGGTCAGACATATATTCGTGGGCGAGACCCTTGAAAACCTTTGATTTTGTTCAAGGTCAAGCCTTCGGCCTGTAAGGCCTACGCCCCGGAGGGAAAGACGAAAATTTAATTAGTGCCCATCCATCAATGCATTTCAGGAGACTACATCATGACGGACTTCGACAAAATCGACGAAGAATTTCTCAGAAAGCGATCCGCGCTCAAGTGGGGACTGTGGGATCGGGAAACGATCCCGCTTTCAGTGGCTGACTTGGATTTTCCCGCCCCTGACATCATCAAGGAGGCCGTTATCAGGGCGGTCAGGGAGGATAGGACCCCATATTCGAACTATGGAGGAGATCCGGACGTCCTTGAGACGGTCTGTGAAAAACTCCGAACCCGAAATAACATACCTGCTGAGCCGGACGATGTCCACATGGTGCCCGGAACTATGTTCGCCATCTTTCTGGCCTGTTATTACGCCTTGGGCCAAGGTGATGAGGCAATAATATGCCCCGCCCCGATCTACCCGCCGTTCATGGAAAATGTCCAAAATGCCGGGGGAGTTCCGGTTTACAACCCCATCAGGTTTGATGAAAACCTCAGGATAGATCTGGATGATCTTAGGAGCCGTATCACACCTTTGACCAGGCTCATAATGCTTTCAAATCCTCATAATCCAACCGGTCGGGTCTTGACACGATCCGAGTTGGAAGGCATCGGTCAGATCGCCCAGGAACATGACCTCCTGATCTTTTCCGATGAACTTTATGAGGATATGATCTTTGAAGGTCAACATATCAGCATCGCCTCCCTGTCCCCTGATCTGTTTGAGAGGACCATCACTGTATTTGGTTTTAGCAAGGCCTTTGGTATTCCAGGCTATCGAATAGCTTACATAGTCTGCCACGGCCGGCACATGCAGGAACTGAAGAAACTGCTGCATGGAATCATCGTGCATGCGGATACCCTTTCACAGGCCGCGGCCAAGGCGGCCCTGGAGCACGGGGAGCCTTGGCTTCGGAAATTCATGGCCCATCTTCGAAGGATGAGGGATTACGGGGTTGAAAGGCTTTCCGCTATACCCGGTGTGAATTGCCATGTGCCCGAAGCAACTCCCTTTCTTTTCCCGAATATCTCCTCCTTTGGGAAAACCAGCGAAGAGATGGTCAGGTATCTCAAAAACGAGGCAAAGGTCATTGTTGTGGCAGGGACGGATTTTGGCCCCCACGGAGAAGGGTATATTCGGATCAACTTCGCAACCGACCGCAAAACCCTGGAGGAGGCATTCGACCGGATCGAAAAGACCCTCACGGCAGGTGTATTATAATTAATGGATACATCGCGTCAGTTCCGATGGATAGTGTTTTTCCAGCATAGGGAGGCGGCAGGGTAAATGTCCTCTTTCGCCCCACCAGCGACCCCTTCAGGCCGCATGGAAGATCCAGGGGCCAAAAGGGGGGGATCAAAGCGATGCAAAGCGCACCTCCCGGATCCTGCGGGCCAGGAACTTTTCTCCGAAATCCCTGAAACGTTCCGGGTCATCCGTGGTAAAGAAGGCGCATTCGGCATTCCGGGTCAACCGGACCTCCATTTCCGGGTGTCTGTTCAGATAGTCCGCCAGTTTCCGGGCGACGATTCCGGGAGCGTCCAGGACCATGCAATTCTTTCCCATGATTCTCGAGATGTCCCTTTTCAGAAATGGGTAATGGGTGCAACCCAGGATCAGCGTATCGATGGCCAGGCCTTTGAGGGGCCTGAGGTATTTCTTGAGAATCATGTTGGTCTCGGGTTTACCCACCCACCCTTCCTCGACGAGAGGGACCAGCAGGGGACAGGGCCGGCTGAAAACCTTCAGGTTTGGATTCAACTTGTGCAGCTCCTGTTCATAGACCCGGGACTCGATGGTGGCACGGGTCCCGATCACTCCAATCCGTCCCCGGCGGCTGGTCTCCGCCGCCGTCTCTGCCAAGGGGATGACGACCCCCAGGACACGTCCCCTGGGGCGGTGCTCGGGCAGCCATTCCTGCTGAATCCTGCGCAAGGCCTTGGCCGAGGCCGTATTGCAGGCCAGGATGATGAGTTCGGCCCCCCGGTCGAAGAGAAAAGACACCGCCTGGCGCGTGTACTCATAGACGATCCCGAGAGACTTGTTGCCGTATGGGGCGCGGGCGCTGTCCCCAAGGTACAGGTAATTGTATCCGGGTAAGATCTCAAAGAAGGCCTTGAGAACCGTCAGGCCCCCATAACCTGAATCAAATACGCCGATCACGGGTTGAAAACATCCTCCACCCTCAGAAAGGTATTTCCTGAATCTTGAATCCTCGGCAAATTCGACGCTTGCAAGATCCAGGTATTTAGTATTAACTTTTTGTTTCAGTGGAACACCTTCATAGCACATGGTTTATGTCTTTTCCAGCCTCCCGGCCGTTCCGCTCCCCCGGGGAGAAGGCCCGGTATTTATTGGCTTGATTTTTTCCATGAATGTGGTATCTATATCAGTTTATTGCCCCCGTAGCTCAGGTGGATAGAGCACCAGATTCCTAATCTGGGTGCCGCAAGTTCGAGTCTTGCCGGGGGCACCATTTTTTTCGACATTTTTTGGTTTTGACATTCATTTGAAATTTTACTATAAATTGAAGATTTAAAAATTGAGAGGGTTTCTCATGTATGCTGTCATCACTACCGGGGGAAAACAGTACCGGGTTGCGCCGGGCGAGGAAGTGAAGGTCGAAAAGCTTTCCGGAAATGCAGGGGATACAGTAACTTTTGAAAAAGTCCTGCTCACTTCGGACGGAGAAAAGGTCCAGGTGGGCAAACCTTACGTGGACAATGCAAAGGTCATCGGACGGATCACCCGCCAGGGGAAAAACCGGAAAATCGTGGTCTTCAAGTATAAAAGGCGCAAGAACTATCGCAGGAAGAGAGGCCACAGGCAGGAATTCAGTCTCGTGAGGATCGAGAACATCGAAATGTGAATGCCTTAGTATATCCTCAATCATTATCTTGGCGGGCATTTTCTTGATTCTCCATTCGCCCGCCGGTGAGGTATTAGAATTATGGCACATAAAAAAGCAGGGGGCAGCTCCCGAAACGGAAGGGACAGCGCCGGCCAACGGTACGGCGTGAAGAAATTCGGCGGCCAACGGGTCAGGGCCGGTAACATCATTATCCGGCAGAAGGGAACCAAGATCCACCCGGGGACCAACGTGGGGATCGGAAAAGATTATACCCTTTATGCCAAGATCGACGGGTTCGTCGCCTTTGAACGAATGGGGAAAACGCGCAAAAAGGTCAGTGTTTACGCGGAATGAGCCGATTTCTCCCCCCACACCCTCCTTTGCCCCGGGGCGAGCAGGAGAGGGCCTTTTCAAGCGTAAGGCCCGAAAAATATCATGCGATTTCTGGATGAAGCGGTCGTGACCGTAAGATCGGGCAACGGGGGAAGGGGTTGTGTCAGTTTTCGAAAGGAGAAATACATCCCCCGGGGAGGTCCCGACGGAGGAGACGGGGGAGATGGCGGAAGCATTAAGGTAAGGGCATCCTCCAGGCTCCGTACCCTTATACAGTACAACTCCAGAAAATTTTTTAAGGCCCCCAACGGCGCCCCCGGAAGGGGAAAAAACCAGACAGGTAAAAACGGCCGGGACATCGTGCTGGAGGTCCCCACGGGAACCGTCGTGGCGGATCAGGAGACAGGAGAGGTGTTGGCCGACCTGGTTCGCGACGGAGAGGAATTTTTCGTTCTCCCGGGCGGCAGGGGAGGGAAAGGAAACCAGCATTTCGCCACACCGACCCAGAGGGCGCCGCGGTTCGCACAACCTGGTGAACCGGGCCGGGAAATGCGGCTCCGGTTTTCCCTGAAATCCCTGGCCGATATCGGCATCATCGGCCTGCCGAACGCCGGGAAATCCACCCTCCTCTCACGACTTACTACAGCCCATCCACGAATCGACGACTATCCCTTCTCAACCCTTGTTCCGAATCTCGGCGTATTGGAACTGGAAGACCACGCCCCGCTCACCATTGCCGACATTCCAGGCCTGATCGAGGGGGCCAGCCAAGGACGGGGGCTCGGCCACCGGTTTTTAAAACACATCGAGAGGACCCAGCTCCTTCTCCACGTGATCGACATCTCCGCCCATTCTCCTGACGGCATCCTGGAAAGTTTCATGATCTTGAAACATGAACTGGAAGCCTACGATCCGGCCTTACTCCGGAAGGCCCAGATGGTGTTGATCAACAAGATCGATCTCCTCGGATCCTGCCGCCGTGACCTCCTGGAAAGGACGGGGAAGGCCCTTTCCCGGGCGGGATTCGAATTCCTGGCGATCTCCGCCCTGACCGGAGAGGGTATCGATGCCCTCAAGGAAATTCTTTCGAAGAAATTCTGAGGTGCAGAGGCCCAACAGGGAACCATGGGGGTTTAGGCCCGTACGAGGTAAGAAGTAGAAGGCTTCAGGCACCATCGGAATCAAAGGTAATGTCTGAGAAGAAACAATTGAACTCTTCGAGGTACGGGATCCTGGGAGGAACCTTTGATCCCATACACTTGGGGCACTTGCGCCTGGCCGAGGAGGTGGCGGAAAACCTGACTCTGGAAAGGGTCTACCTGGTTCCTTCCGCGATTCCGCCGCACAAGTCCCGCAGACCTATCACCTCCTTCGATGACCGGCTGGCCATGACGCGGATGGGGGCCGAGGCCTCACCCCTTCTGGAAGCTCTGGACCTGGAAAAACACCTTGAAGGATACTCTTACTCGATTCACACCCTTAAGGCCTTCCACCGGATGTATCCTGGGCCCCTCGAACTGTTCTTCATCCTCGGGCTGGATGCCTTTCTGGAAATCAAAACCTGGAAAGAATATGATAGACTTTTCGAGTATGCCAACTTCGTGGTCATCCGGAGGCCGGGGACCTCTTCCTCCTCCCTTGACACCCTGCTCCCATCCCTTTCCATCACCTTTGAGCGGGAGGGGGAAACCGTGTTCCGGGCGCCCACGGGAAATCGCCTGATTTACATGGAAGTGACGCTTATGGATATCTCCAGCACGGAGATCCGGGAAAGGGTTTCCAGGGGAAAATCCATCCGGTTCCTGGTTCCAAGTAAGGTCAGGGACTATATCTTGGCGAAGGGATTGTACGGCCACTATGAAAACACTTGATAAGGCATTCTTGTGCTTGAAAATCATCAGGGAGAGAAAGGCCATCGACCCGGTCCTGCTTGAAGTGGAGCAGCTGACTTCCCTAACGGACTACTTCCTGATCACAAGCGGAAATTCCAGCAGGCAGGTCCAGGCCATTTATCGCCATCTGTTGCGCAAGATGCGGGAGGAAGGTTTCAAACCTTACGGGGTGGAAGGCGAACAGGAAGGCCACTGGATCCTCATGGATTACGGGGACCTCGTGGTCCATATCTTTTACGAACCCGTAAGGGAGTTTTACGACCTTGAAGGCCTCTGGACCGAGGCCCCGAGGATCGACATCGGGATGGAGGGACCCTCAGGATCGCCTTAGGGGCGACCGTTTTCATCCCGTAGACCCGTGTCTGGAAGCTGGAAAACCTGTCCGATGCGCCGCACTCCCCGAGGCCATGGAACACTTTGGGCGGCGGTGCGGGAAGGAGATCATTGATGAAATCAAAAGGGAGGAAAAACCTTCGGCCTTTTTCCCGTTGTCTCCTCCCTCTATTTTTGGCCTTTTGTTTTCTCAGTGCCCCGTCCGCCTACCCGCTCTCAATCGAGAAGGAGCGCGCAGCGGGAGAGAAATTTCTACAGAATATCCGCAAACACTTTGAGATAGTAAAGGACCCTTATATCCAAGATTTCATCAACCAACTCGGCCGGTATCTTTCCTCTTCCCTTCAAACGAAGCCTTTTCCCTTTCACTTCTATGTGATCAACGCCCCCGCCCTGAACGCTTTTGCAGGACCCGGCGGACACATCTTCATCTTTTCGGGACTGATAAACATCTTGGAAGTGGATGAATTGGCCGCCGTGATCTGCCATGAAATCGGCCATGTATCCGCAAGGCACATCTCCCAGCGCATTGAAAAGAACAAGATGCTGGGAATAGCCACCATGGCCAGCGTGCTTGCTGCCGTTCTGATCGGAGGGAAGGCGGGGGGTGCCATCATCACGGGCTCCGTTGCCGCGGGAATGCAGGCCCAACTTCATTACAGCCGGGAGGACGAACGGCAGGCAGACCAGTTGGCCTTCAAGTACATGGACGCATCCGGTTTCTCTCCCTCTGCGATCATCAGGGTCCTGAAAAAACTCCAAAAAGAACGCTGGGTCGGGGGCGAGGAGATCCCTCCCTACCTCCTGACCCACCCAGGAGCCTCCGAGAGGATCGCACGTATAGAGAGTATGCTTGCCGGGTACTCCAAAGGCTCTGTCAAGCCCGAGGCCGCCGAATTCAAGGCCCGGTATCCCATTTTCAAGACCGTTTTGACAGGCACCTGTCTTGATCCAGGGGAGGCGGAGCGGCGCTTCCAAGATCAGTTGGAACAGGATCCGGACGCTGGGCCGGCCCACCTGGGATTGGGAATCGCCCTGATGAGAAAGTCCGAATACGAGAGGGCGGCGAAACACCTCGAGCTTGCCCGAAAGGCCATGCCCCGGTCGGTTACCGTGCTTCGCTTTCTGGGAGAATCCTATCAGTTCCAGGGACGGGACGAGAAGGCTGTGAGGGTTCTGGAGGAGGCCCTTAGGCTGGAGAGAGGGAACCGATCGGTCCTGTACATCCTTGCGGGTTCTTACTTAAATCTTGAAAAATACCCACGGGCGATCCGCATTTACGAAAAGCTGAAGAACCTGAAGCCGGTGATGGAGGGAGTGTATTACCAGCTGGGGGTGGCCTATGGCAGGCAAAAGGAACTGGGCAGGGCACATTACAACTTCGGCCTGCATTTCGCCCGGATGAAGGACATGGAAAAGGCCCGGTTTCATTTCGAAAAGGCCCTCGCCTTCGCCCGCAACGACAGGACCATGGAAGAACGAATCAAAAAGGCTATGAGAAAACTACGGGCGTCCCCCGGTGGATCAAGACCGGATTAGTCTCCCCCCCCTTCTCTTCCGCCTGAAACCCCGCGCAGCCGCCGGCAAGGAGAGAACCGGCTCGCAGGGCCTAAGGGGTAAGCTGCGGATAGGACTTGAGAGTCTTTTCGTGTTTCAGCCGGGCGGCTTTTATCAAGTCGGCCCGTGCCTTTTCCTCTTCGCCCATGGCTTCGTAGACCTTGGCCCTATTATAAAGGATATCTCCATCCCCGGGCGCCAATTCCAGGGCCTTGGTGTAGTCCTGAAGAGCGAGGTCTAGTTTCTTCATTTCGAAATAGGCGCTTCCCCGGTTGCAATACACGTCCGCGTTGCGAGGCATGAGCCTTGCGGCCTCCGTAAAATCCTTCACCGCCTGCTCGTGTTTTCCCAGCCTGGCTAATACCAATCCTCTGTTGAAGTAAGCGTCGGCAAAGTTCTTGTCCAACTCGATGGCCTTTGTGTAATCAGCCAAGGCCTCCTGAAAATTGCCTCGGTAGGCATTAAGCCACCCCCGGTCATAGTGGGCGTCGGCACGGTTGGGGTTCACCTTCAAAAGGCTTTCGACCTTTTTCATCTCAAAGAGGAAATCAATCTCTTTTTCCCCTTTTGAAGCCGCAGCCCCAGTTGAAACCTGAGGTCCGGCCGTTGCGGTTTGATCTTTCACCGTCCCCTGCTGAGGAGTTCCCTGCTTGGAGGGCGGTGGAAGGGGCCGGGGAGCCCTTTTCACTGACCTTTGCACCACCTTGGGCCCGCCGGGAGAAACGGCACCCGGGATAAGCCCGGCGATCCCACTGAAGGAGTGGCCGATAAAGACAACCACTGCGGCCTGGAGGAGAAGCGAGAGCACGAATGACGCGGTCCAAACCGTCATGTACTTGGTCAGATTGTAACTGCGGTGTTTCTTCCACCCCCAGACAAAGGTATAGATCCCGCAGATGATGCCGAAGATGCCCTTCAGTATCCCTTCGTTCTTGAAAAGCTTCACGAGCACGATGATAAACATGATAAAGCTCACGAACGAAAGCAGTGCAAAGACCGAGGCCAGGATATTGAGCATGGCTTCCTCCTCAGAAATTGGATACTGCCGGAAACAAATGTGATTGGAGAAGGTCCGCCCGCAGACACTCCACCACCCTAAAACCCCAGTAGCAGAGAAGAGCGGAAAAAAACAGAAGGACGATTCCAGTCCGGCTTTCAAGGACTGCGACCCATCTCACCACCGAGGTGTAATGGGATCCGGGAACAAGACACAAGAGCCCTACGAGACAGCCCCCCGCCAGGAAAAGGGGAGAAAAGGCATGGCTTGATATTGCGGCCCCCCACTCCCCGTGGAGGAGATGTCCGATTCCCCGGGTCAGGCCGCATCCGGGGCAGGGGACCCCCAGGAAGGTCTTGACCGGGCAGGTCCACCCCGGGATCCCCAGGAAATGAAGCAAAACCTGGAAAACGCCAACGGCCAAAAACAGCACGGTGATTCGGCGGTCCATGAGGACCGGCGCCAGCAGGGGAGGGAAGGATCCCCTGGACGTCTGCTCAAGCCCCGCTGGATTCACCCGATAAAATCTTCTCATGCCCACATGATTCACGCCAGCCGTTGCCTCCACTACGGGAATCGGAATCGGGCCGGTTGCGACCGGGTGATCTTACAATATCAACTCTTTCGGGATATTGAAAGCTATATTTGTCCCGGGCCCAGGGGCCCGGGAGGAAAACCGGAATCCCATTCAGGAAGTAAAATGGAACCAGGTAGACACAAAATTTCCATTTTCCGGGGACTTGAAATAAAAACCATTTGGGTTTATATAGGGTCCGTCTTGACCTTTCATCTTCTATCCCGTTGAAGTACCTCTCGGAAACGAAAACGTACAACCAGCTTCACCAAAACATAACGGCAGTCTCTATTGGCAATGAAAGGAATCGTGCATGACGCCTTCCACCCATCCGGCCGCCCTCACATACCTTGGTGTACCAGGGTATGCATATGGATGGGCCATGCTGGTCATCGGCCTTGGGCTCTTTGCCTGGATTCTCTCCCGCCGCTACCGGATCCTTTCGGCGGGCCAGTCTGATCCAAGATTCACCTCTATAGGGCAACGTTTAACCGGCCTTGTCACTTACGGTCTGATCCAGAAGAGACAACCGAGGTTCCTCTGGGCCGGCATCATCCACATCCTGATCTTTTGGGGTTTCATGGTCCTTGGGATCCGCTCAATGGACCTGATCACCCAGTCCATCGGGCTGCCCCTGTTGCGCCCTATCCTGGAAGGGGCATTCGGCACATTTTACGGGGGCCTCAAGGATGTCTTCGAACTCCTGGTCCTCGGGGCCTGCCTTTGGGCCATCCTGAGGCGGGCCGTCCTGAAACCCGCCAGGTACAAAGGAAGCCATCAGTTCGAGGCCTTCCTGGTCCTCGGCCTGATCTCCTTCCTCATGGTCACGGACATGTTCTACGAGGGAAGCGGCTTGCTGCTTCTGGGCGGGGACGGGGGATGGCTTCCCGCCTCCAGGAGTGCGGCCTTCCTGCTCTCGGGCTCTTCCTCTCCTTTTTTGCGCTCCATTCACAATGGTTGTTTCTGGTTCCATCTCCTGGCCTTTTTCTTCTTCTTGAACTTCCTCCCCTTGGGAAAACATTTTCATATCATAACCGCCCTTCCCAACGTCTTTTTCAGGAGGTTGACCAAGGGCTCCCTGAAGCCAGCCCGGTGGGGCGTTGAGGATATCGAGGAACTGGAGAGCCTGGGAGTGGAAAAATTCGAGGACTTCACCTGGAAGCATATCCTGGACTTCTTTACCTGCACGGAATGCGGGCGTTGCTCCGACATGTGTCCTGCCAACGCCGTAGGCCGGCCACTGTCCCCCAAATTGCTCACCATGAAGCTGAGAGACCACGGCTACAGGAAATATCCGGTTTTCGGTTCGGGGAAAGAGAAGGAGGATGGGTCCGCCCTGGTTGGGGATCTCATCACCTTCGAGGAAATTTGGTCCTGTACCACCTGTGGGGCCTGCGAAGAAGAATGCCCCGTTTTCATCGAATATATCGACAAGATCGTGGACATGCGCAGGAACCTGATCGAGACGTCCCGGAATCCCAAATCCTTCAACCAGGTGCTGATGCGCTTTGAAAAGACCGGAAATCCCTTTGGAAAGCCCCCGGCAAAGCGGGCCGAATGGACCGAGGAACTGAGGGAAGAGGTTCCCGTGAAGATCCTTGAAGAAGGGGACGAGGTGGATGTGCTCTTTTTCGTGGACAGTTACGGTTCCTTCGATCCGGCGGTCCAGGATATCGCCGCCAACATCGCCAGGGGCCTCCACCGGGCCGGTGTGGATTTCGGAATCCTGGGACCTCTCGAAACGGACACCGGGCACCAGGTCCGGCGCATGGGGGAGGAGGGTCTTTTCCAGTTCCTCGTGGAGACAAACCTCGAAACCCTTAAGAGCATCCGGTTCAACCGCATCGTGACCCTGGATCCCCATGCATTCAATACCCTGCTGAAAGACTATCCCGCCCGCTGGGAAGTCCGGCATTACGTCCCCTTTTTCCTCTCACTCCTTGAAAGAGGCGCCATCAAGCCTATAAGACCCCTTGAGGGGAATAACACCTATACTTACCACGATCCGTGCTACCTTGGGAGGCACAACGGGATCTACGATGAGCCCCGCCGTCTCTTGCAGGCACTGCCCGGTATGAATCTGGTGGAAATGGAGAGGAGGCGGGATCGGAGTTTCTGCTGCGGTGGCGGAGATATCATCCTCTGGCACGAGATCGAGCAGGAGGAGGAGAGGATGGCTTCAAGGAGAATCACGATGGCCAGGGAGGTCGGGGCGGATACCATCGTGACGGCATGCCCCTTCTGCCTGATTCATTTCGAAGATGCCATCAAGACGGGGGGACTCGAAGAACAGATGAGGGTGGTGGACCTCATGGCGTTGCTTCTCTCCACCCTTTAGGGATGTTCCAAATGCCCCTATTCCGCCCGTGAAAACATGATTTCAATACATCCCAGTAGTCCCGGGATTGGCTGGGATGAGAAGCAACAAACCGAATTCAGAAATCCGGAGGAGGAGGAATGAATATCATCGTGTGCGTCAAAAGGGTCCCCCTGACCCAGGAGGTGGACCTCCAGATCGGGGCCGGTGGGAAGGATATCCGGAAAGACATGCTGGCTTACGTGATCAACGAGTGGGACAGTTACGCCATCGAGGAGGCGGTCCTCTTGAAGGAGCAGCACGGCGGTGAGGTCACGGCGGTCACCGTGGGAGGCGAGGAGGACGAGGAAGTGCTGAGACGATGTCTCGCCATGGGCGCGGACCGGGCCATCCGGATCGACCCCGAGGGGCGGGAGTTGGACGCCTTTTCGACATCGAAGATCCTCTCAGGGGTGATCCGGGACCTGGATTTCGATCTTGTGTTCACCGGCGTGCAAGCCGACGACCTCAACGAGGGGGCCGTCGGGGTCATGCTCGCGGAGCACCTGGGCGTAGCCCATGCGGCCGTGGTGAGGGGTTTTGAGCTGAAGGAGGGGGGTGAAGCGACCCTCAAGGTGGAACTGGAAGGGGGGATCGATGAGGTCGTAAGTATTCCCTTTCCAGCGGTAGTGAGCATTCAGACGGGGATCAACGAGCCGCGCTACGTCTCCATCATGGGGATCCGAAAGGCCGCAAAAAAGGAACTCAAGGTGATGAAGGTCGAAGATCTGGGCCTTTCGGATCAAGACCTCACCCCAATGATCACGGTCGAGGAACTCTATTTGCCGCCTGAGACGGAGGGGGCGGAGATCCTGGAAGGGGATCCCGGCATGGTCGCGGAACAGATTCTTCAAATTCTGAAAGAGAAGGGGGTGGCGAAATAAATGGGAGATATCTTCGTTGTTGTGGAACACAGGCAGGGAGTGATTCGGGAAATCACCCATGAGATGCTCTGGAAGGCCGGGGAACTGGGTCGAGCACTCTCCCGGAAGGTGTCGGCCGTTTTGTTTTGCCATGATGGGGCCCGGATGATCGAGGAGATCAGGGATCGGGCGGACCGGATTCTCCTGGTGGAAAGCGACGCTTTTAAAAATTTCAGCAGCGACCTTTACAAGGAACTCCTGGCACGTCTCATTGCCGAGCATGCCCCCTTTCTCACCCTGATGGGCCATACTGCCTGGGGCATGGATCTTGCCCCGGCCCTCAGCGTCAAGAGTGGACTCCCCCTTGCCACGGATTGCATGGATATTCTCTGGGAGGGGGACCGTCTTAAGGCGGTCAGGCAGGTCTATTCCGGCAAGCTTTTCTCCAAGGTTTCTTTCAAGGAGGCCCCTGGATACCTTGCAACCATAAGGGCGGGGGCCTTTCCACAGGAGAAGTCAGGGGAGCGTTCGGCCGAGGTACAGGAGATCGATCTTCCGGCCGACTTACCCGCTGAACGGAGGCGGTTCGTTGAATTCGTGGATACGGGCGCGGGAAAAGTGGATATCTCTCAGGCCGACCTCCTTATCTCCGTGGGCCGGGGGATTGGAGAAGAGGAAAACATCGGGAAGATCAAGGAACTGGCCGACCGCCTGGGAGGAGTGTTGGCCTGTTCCCGTCCTGTGGTGGACAAGAACTGGCTCCCCAAGTACCACCAGGTGGGGACCTCCGGAAAATCCGTGAAGCCCAAGGTCTACCTCGCCCTCGGAATCAGCGGGGCCTTCCAGCATGTGGCGGGCATAAGCGGCGCCGGCACCGTGATCGCCGTAAACAAGGACAAAAAGGCCCCTATTTTCAGGGTCGCCCACTACGGGGTGGTGGACGACCTGTTCAAGGTGGCCGATGCCCTGATGGAAAAAATCGGAGGATAATAAGGTCCGATCTCCTCTCAGGAAAAGAGGATGATTTCTTTCAGGGAGCGTTTCGGGACGTGATGAATGCCTGAGGTGTCTCTCCAGTAACGGATGTCTCCATCGGGCCCCAGGGGCTCGATCACCACGGTTTCCTTGGGTTTCCCGAGGGCAATGACGTGGAGGATCTCGTAGCGGTCAGGAATGGATAGCTCTCTTCGGAGGACTTTCCGCTCCACGGATCCCACGATACACCCCCCGAGACCCATGCTGGCTGCCCCCAGCAGGATGCTCTGGCTGGCGATCCCGTGGTCGCACCCGAAGGTTGTTGTGATCTCCCTGTCCCCCAGCACGATGATGTAGGCTGCGGGCCTCTCCCCCTCGCCGGGGCCTTTCCAGTCCTCCAAATAGGCCGCCCAGGAGAGGGTCGAGAAGATCGTCTCGTTTTTGGTTTTTTCGTTGGAAAGGATATACTTGAGGGGCTGGAGATTCCCTGCGGAGGCCGAACAGCGTGCCAGGTCCACCAGGAACCTCAGGACATCCAGGGAGACCGGCGCTCCTTCCTCGTATCTCCTGATACTTCGCGTCTTTCGAACAAGGTCTTTGATTCGGTATTCATCCATATCTTTTCCTCCTTGCACTGCCTGCCGGCCACCTTTCCGGGTACATCCACCGGAATCCTTTTGAAGGGCCTCGATAACCGTCCGGTCAGGAGGCGGGAAGCGGTACAAAGGAAGGTCTTCCGGGAAAACCCACCTGAACTCCTGGCCCTCCCGGGAGACAGGACGTCCCTTCATACCGGTGCAATGAAAAACGTGGAGCGTAATCTTTCGGGTCTCGTATTCGTGCTCTACGGTCAGGAAATGGGCCCCCGGCTGGACCTCGATCCCCAACTCCTCCCGGATCTCCCGCTTGAGGCACTCGCGAAGCCCTTCTCCCGGCTCCTGCTTTCCCCCCGGAAATTCCCAGAATCCGGCCATATGAAAACCCGGGGGACGCCTGGCGATCAGGAGCCGCCCTTCCTTCCAAATCAGGCCGGCAGTGACGAATAAATGGGGTTTAGGGGTTCCGGGTTTCATGGGGCAGGACTTTCAACCGGAGCCTGAGGTAGGCATCCTCGGCCTCCTCCATTGAGGGATCGATTTCCAGGACTTTCTTGTAGGCCTCCAGGGCGTCCCTCTCCCGGCCCTCGTTCTCCAAGATCCTGGCTTGTTCGAGGAGCAAGCGGATATAGGCCTTCCTGGCCTCTTCGTGTTGGGGGGAAATATCAAGGATACGCCTGTAAGTCTCCAGGGCCTCCTTCAACCTCCCCTTTTTGTCCTGGAGTCTCGCCACCTGCAGCAGGAGGGAAACATCACGGGGGCGGGACTTCACGAGCCTTTTAAGCTCCAAAAGGGCAGCCTCTTCGGCTCCCGTCTTGAGATAGGCGACGACCAGGTATTCCCGCAAGGACTCATTATGGGGGAGGGCCTGAAGCCCTTTTTCCAGAATGGGAATGAGCTTTTGATAGGCACCCCTTTTGTCTGCATATTCGAATATATAGACGTAGGGGGTCGGATCTTTCGGATTCAAACGGATCAGGGTCAGGGCCTCCTTGTAAGCCTGATCCGCCCTTTTTAATCGTCGGTAGATATCAAATAAGAGATTGTGGGTCTCCCTGTCGTTGGGATGGTTTTTCAAAAACCTCTCAAGATATTTGGCGCCCTTTTTCTGGTTCCCCATCTCGAATTCGAGGACCCCGATATTGTAAAGGAGGGTATCATTCTGGGGATTAAGGGCCAGGAGCTTCAGATAGAGATCCCGCAATGCCTTTTTGTCCTTCTTGGCCTCCGCCACGGATACCATGAGGGTCAAGGCCTCGATTGAATCGGGCCTCTCCTTGAGGACTTGGCGCAGATACTTTTCCGCCTTCCTGAGCTTCTTTTCTTTCAGATACCTTTCAGCCAGGCTGATGCGCCCATCAAGGTCGGCCTTGTTTAAATCGATCGCCTTTGAGAGATACTCGTCCGCCTTTTTTTTGTTTCCCTCCTTTTCATAGAGACTGGAGAGATTGTAATAGAGGTTGACATCCTTAGGATCTCTTTTGAGGGCCTCGAGGTAGGCATCGATCGCTTTTACCGTCTGATTCGTCTTGGAATAGAGATAGCCCAAGGTTTTATATAGGGCGGCGCTCTGAGGGCCTTTCACACCTTTGAGGGCCGCCTCGTAGGACCTGATGGCCTCTTGAATCTTTCCAGAGGCCTCCAACTCCTCGGCCAGGCGAAGATGAAGCGCACCGTTTTCAGGGTGAAGCCTGATCAGCCTTTCAAGCACAGAGATGATTCCCGCCCTGTCGGAAGCGGATTCATAGATCCCGAGCAACCTCGTAAGGATCTTTTCGTCCTGCTTGCCGGCGGCCTCTTTTTCCAGCATCCGCGCAGCATCCTTCCATTTTTCGGCCGCCGCATAGGCCTCTATGAGGGCCTTCCTCACTTCGGGATCCCCCGGTAGTTGTTCCAGCGCCTTTTCGAGAAATGCAACCTTGCGGGTCTTATCGATTATGCGATTTGCCCGCTCAAGCCAGTCCTCGACCTGGGGTTCGACACGCAAGGCCACTTCCCCCAGGGTCCTGTTCCGTTGCTTGACTGTGATTTTGATGGTCCGCCCTTCAAAGATATCCTTTTCGGGTATCAGTTGAGATATGCCCATTTCCTCGAAAAAAAGCGCATTGACATCGAAGTCCGGCGAATAAAGCCGGATCTCCCGGTTGAAGAGGCGGTTGGTGGAGATTTCAAGGATTCTGAGTCTGTCGCGGGGATGGAGATCCAGGATCTCACCCTTGAGGAGTTTCAAGGGCTGACCGTTTTTTTCCACGACGAGATAATTGAAGAGAGGGGATTCAGGAAACAGATAAGGCCATGACCACCACAGTAGACCTGCTGCAGCGATGAGCAGGATCAATACAATCCACGGGGTGGTCCGTGGAGGGCGAGGTTTTTTTCTCTTCTTTTTTGTCGTTCTAGCCAATCAACGTCCTGTCCTGACCAGACCTTTTTTGATTTTCGAGCTTTCGGAAAAACGACCTTGCCACACGAGAAGGATCGGGCTCGCCACAAAGATGGAAGAATAGGTGCCGATAACGATCCCGACCAGCAGGGCGAAGGCGAAATCATGGATTACGCCGCCCCCTAAGATAAAGAGGGCGATAACGACGACCAGGGTCGTGGATGATGTGAGGATGGTTCTGCTCAGGGTCTCGTTGATGCTGCTGTTCATGATCTCTTCAAAGCTTCTCCTCCGGTAGCGCCCCAGGTTTTCCCGGATCCGGTCGAACACCACGATGGTGTCGTTAAGGGAGTACCCCACGATGGTGAGGAAGGCCGCAATGATGGAGAGGGATATTTCCCGGTCCGTGATGGCGAAGGCCCCGACCGTTATGGTGACATCGTGGATCAGGGCGATGATAGCGCCTAGGGCGTACTTCAGCCTGAGGAACCAGCAAAGGCCCAGGGTCACCAAGAGGGCGAGCAGGATCAGCCAAGTTACACTTACCCCGAACCCGGAAGCCACATATACTACGATGGCCAGGGAGATGGCCATGATGATGCTCATCAGCCACTGATGTTCGAAGCGGCCGGATATGTAAATGGCGATGAACAGGATGGAGTAAAATATGGCGAAAAGGGCCTTTTGCCGTAAGTCCTTTCCCACTTTGGGGCCGACCATCTCCACCCGCCTGATATCCGCTTCTTTTCCGAAATGATCCTCAAGGGCCTTCTTGACTTTTTCATCGAGCCCGGAGAGTTCAATATCGGTCTTTCTTACCCGGATGAGGTACTCGGCATGGCCCCTCTCTCCGAATTCCTGGATAATGCTGTCCTGGAGTTGGATAGGCTCCAGGGCCTTTCGGATATCGGCGGGAGACTCTTTTTCCGCCAGCTTGACCTGGATAAGCACCCCGCCTGTAAAATCGACACCATAATTGGGACCCTGCCGCCAGATGAGCAGGATGACCGTCAGGAAGATCAGCGTCAGCGAAAAGCAAAGAGCGATTTTCCTTTTCCCGATAAAGTCGATGTTGATCCCTGGTTTAATGAATTCCATAGAATGACCTGCCTTTTTTTATTTGTCCTCCACCCGCCCCGGCTGGCCCGAGCGGGAAACCCATCAGCCTGTCGCGCTTAAATACTCAGCTTCGTCTGCCGTTTCACCGTGAAAAAGTAATCGAATACTATGCGGGTCATGAACACCGCTGTTACGAAACTTGCCACGATACCGATACTCAAGGTGACGGCGAATCCCCTGACCGGTCCGGTCCCGAACTGGAAGAGGACCAGAGCCGCGATGAAGGTCGTAACATTAGCGTCAAGGATGGTGACCAGGGCCTTTGCATACCCCGCGTCAATGGCTGCGCGCGGGGGTTTCCCGAGCCTCAATTCTTCCCGGATACGCTCAAAGATAAGAACATTGGCGTCCACGGCCATGCCGATGGTCAGAATGATGCCCGCAATTCCGGGGAGGGTCAGGGTCGCCCCGAAAAAGGCCAGTCCCGCCATGATGAAGAGGATGTTCAAGAACAGGGCCATGTCGGCCACCAGTCCCGAGAGTCCATAGTAGAGCACCATGAAGAGTACCACCGCGGCGCCCCCGATCACCATGGACTTGAGGCCCTTTTGAATGGAATCCTTCCCGAGGGACGGCCCAACGGTTCTCTCTTCCAGGATTTTCACAGGGGCGGGCAGTGCCCCTGCCCGGAGCACGATGGCCAGGTCCCTGGCCTCTTCCATGGTAAAATTGCCGGTGATCTGCGCCCTTCCGCCCGATATTTTGTCCCGAATTACGGGTGCGGAATAGACATGGTTGTCGAGAACGATGGCCAACCTTTTTCCAATGTGTTCTCCAGTGATCCTCTCGAAGAGTTTAGCCCCCCGGGCGTCGAAGGCGATGGACACGTAAGGTTCGTTGTACTGGCTGTCGATCTGGACCCTGGCATCCGTCAGGTACTCGCCCGTCAGCAGGGTTCGCCTCTTAAGAAGATAAGGGACCTCCTTTTTGATGCCGGTTTGGGGGTCAACGGTCACCTGTTTCAGGATTTCATCCCCGGGTGGGATGTTCCCCTTGAGTGCGTCTTCAAGGCTGTTTTCCTCGTCCAGGAGTTTGAATTCCAGCAGTGCCGTCTTTCCTATCAATTCAATGGCCCTCTTCGGGTCTTGGATCCCGGGGAGTTGAATCAGGATCCTGTGATTTTCCTGGGGGCGGATGTCAGGTTCGCTCACACCGAACTGATCCACCCGGTTGCGGATGGTCTCAAGGGCCTGATCGGATGCCATCTTCATGATGTGATTCCGGGCCTTTGGGCTCAGGTCCAACAGGAAGGCCACCCCGTTTTCAACCTTGGGCCCCCGCTTGATCTCGAAATCCGGATAGTTCCGGTCGATGAGATCCTTCAGGTCGGAGGCGCTCTCTTCCCTGATCAGAGTGACCTGGATCCCCTCCGCTCCCCTGCGCTTAAGTTCCAGATACCGGATCTTTTTCTTCCGAAAATCGTGGCGCAACTCTTCTATGATTCTCTCAAGGCTGCTCTCCACCGCTTTCTCGGCATCAACCTCCAGGACCAAGTGCATCCCTCCCTGAAGATCGAGTCCCAGGTGGATTTTATCCCTGGGAAAGATCCCCTTCCACCAGGGGGGAAGCTCTTTGCTCAAGGAAGGGACCAGATAAAGAAAGGCGATAAGTATCAGGGCCCCCCCGATGGCACCCCGCCAGCTAAGATTCTTTGTCACGTCTCACTCCTTTGACGGTATTTGGAAAAAGTCCGCTCAACACGTTCGAACCCCGGCCAGCCCTCTCCTGACAACCCCGGCCGGTCGTCAGATTCTTTCAAGCCAATCCTTTCCATATCGAGGGGCGGCACCCGGACCCGTATCCTCGCCCGCCCGCAAAAAAGCAGGGGCCCGGGAACACCTTCTCTCCGGAGCTGTTCGTGATCTAAGACTCCGTTTTCCTGATCACTCCTCCAATGGCCGATCTCGATATCTTGACCCTGACCTTCGGAGCGATCTCCACGGTCACGACATCGTCTGCGAGCCCGGTGACTACTCCGTGGAGCCCCCCGGAACTGACGACCCTGTCACCCTTTTTCAGGGCCGACAACATGGCCCGGTGTTCCTTGGCCTTTTTCTGTTGGGGCCGAATGAGCAGGAAGTAAAAGATTGCGAACATTATGAGAAGGGGAACGATAGCCCCCATGCCAGACCCCTGGCCTCCGGCGCTTCCACCGGTTCCCATGGCATAAACGATAGATTCCATAACTGTAACCTCCATCCTTTTGGTCGGGTGGGGGCGAGGCGTGTTTTCCATGTGGGCGTCCCATTCCCGATCTCCAAGGCATTCCTTGAAATCCGCGGGAAGCGGCGCCTCGTTTTCATCCCACACGCGACGGTTCATTCATAGGCGTCTTCTTCCAGGCCCCGTTCCCGGAGCCTGTAAAACGTCTCCCTGTACGCTTCAAGACGATCTTCCCGTATGGCCGCCCTGATCTCCTCCATGAGGCGTGCATAGTATGAGAGATTGTGAATGGTGTTCAACCGGTAAGCCAGGATCTCTCTGGCCAGAAAAAGATGCCTCAAATAGGCCCGCGAGAAGTGGGTGCAGGTATAACACCTGCAGGATTCCTCAACGGGCCTGGGATCTTCCCTGTAACGGGCGTTTTTGATCACCATCTTTCCCTGTTGGGTGAACAAGGTCCCATTTCTGGCGTTGCGGGTCGGCATTACGCAATCAAACATGTCAACGCCCAGCATCACGGCCTCCAGGATATCCTCGGGCCTGCCGACCCCCATCAAGTAAACCGGCTTGTCTTCCGGAAGAAGTGGAACGGTGGCCCTGATCATCTCCAGCCGGGTCTCCATATCCTCTCCCACGGAAAGGCCTCCGAGAGCGTATCCCGAAAAACCCATTTCCACCAATGTCCTGGCGCTCTCGGCCCTCAGGTCAGGATACATTCCGCCCTGAACGATGCCGAAGAGGGCTTGGCGACTTTCCCTCCGGTATTCCAGGCATTTTTCCGCCCACAGGCTTGTCAGTCGGACCGATCTCCTGACATATTCGTAGTCGGCCGGATAGGGAACGCACTCATCAAAGGCCATCATGATATCGCTTCCCAGGGCCTGCTGGATCTCCATGGCCTCCCTGGGCCCGATAAAGTGCCTCGATCCGTCCAGATGGGACTGGAATGTTACTCCCTCCTCCGTGATATGCCTGAGCTTGGCCAGGCTGTAAACCTGAAATCCTCCGCTATCGGTCAGGATGGGGCCGTTCCAGCTCATGAAGGCATGGAGCCCCCCCAATTTTTCAATGACCTGGTGCCCGGGTCGGAGATACAGGTGATAGGTATTGGAAAGGATAATCCGGACACCCACCTCCTCCAGATCTTCCGGTGAAAGGGCCTTAACAGACCCTTGGGTTCCCACCGGCATGAAAACCGGGGTTTCGAAGCTTCCGTGGGGGGTCTGGATCTTCCCGATCCTTGCCCGGCCCAGGCCGTGCCTCTGACAGACCGTAAAATCCAATACCTACTATAATCTCCACTCTTTTCCGGGGGGGTGCCCTTCCGCCCCTGCTTCTTCCCTTTCACAAGGCATTACAAGATCACCATGGCGTCCCCATAGCTGTAAAACCGATATCTCTTTTCCATCGCCCATTGATAGGCCTCCTTGATCAGTTCGCGCCCGGCAAAGGCGGAGACCAGGAAGAGGAGAGAGGATTTGGGCAAGTGAAAATTGGTGATCAGTCCATCCACTGCCTTGAAACGGTATCCCGGGGTGATAAGAAGGTCCGTGGTTCCGTTTCCGTGGGTGATGTACCCTTCGGAATCGGCCAAGGTCTCCAGGGTCCGGACTACTGTCGTCCCAACGGCGATTACCCGTCGCCCCTCGGCTTTGCAGCGGTTGACCGCCTCGGCGGTTTCCTTGCCGACCCGGTAGGATTCCTTTCCCAGGTGGTGTTTCCTGATATCTTTCGTCCTTACCGGCCGGAAGGTTCCATGTCCTACATGAAGGGTCAGCTCGACCACTTCGATCCCGGCCTCTCGCAGGCTCTTGAGCACCGTCCCGGTAAAGTGAAGACCGGCAGTGGGAGCAGCCACAGCCCCCTTCTCTTTGGAAAAAACGGTCTGGTACCTCTCCCGGTCCACCGCCTCCATCCCGTCATCGGCCGATCTCCTGATATAGGGAGGCAAGGGCATGGTCCCCTTTTCCTCCAGGATTGTATCAAGGGGAACGGGGCCTTCGAAAGCGATCCGTACAAGCCCATCCTCTCCCAGATCCTTCACATGGCCTGTGATTTCTCCATCAAAGAACAGGCGGCTTCCCCGGCGGGGTCGCTTTGAAGATCTAAGAAGACACCACCGGATATCATTACCGCTCCTCCCCGGAGGAGCGTGGTCAAGGACCAGGATCTCGATCCGCCCGCCGCTCTCTTTACGCCCGAAAAGCCTGGCCGGGACGACCCGGGTATTGTTGACCACCAGAAGATCCCCTGATTTCAGCAACCGGGGCAAATCGCGAAAACGATGATTCGAGAAGAACCTTCGGGCACGATCCACCTTCATGAGCCGCGAATCGTCACGGCGCTCCAAGGGTGTCTGGGCGATATATTCTCCCGGCAGGTCGTAGTCGTAGTCTTCGAGGTTAAACATTTAAAAATACTGACTTAAGGGGCGTAACTTAAATAATATGGACGGTAAAGTCAAACCTTTTGTCCCGATTTCGGAACTATCGCCTCGAAAGGTAGGCCAGGAGCAGACCTGCGCACATAGCAGCGAATCCCAGAGCCCGTAGTCGCCCGTCAGGGACCTCCTGAAGCGTTCGCATCCAGCGCTTCATCCTATCGGGAAAGACGAAGTAGGGAATGCCCTCCACGAGGAGTACCAAGCCGATGAGACACAGTAATGACTTCATAAGGACCTCAAGAGCCCGGTTCGCAATCGATCGTAGAAGGAGCCCGTTAAAATCGATCTATCATAAAGGCGGGAGGGTGGGAAGTCAAACGAGACAGGATGAAAAGGTTCCTTCGATGATGTGTTGGGCCCACCGGCTCATTGCGACGCTCTTTCCGCTTCATCCCTGTCTTCGAAGTACTGAAAGGCGTCGATGATGTCAAGATAGACCCCGTCGAAACCTGCATCAAGGATCTTTTTGAGATAAGACTTCTGATTGCCGAAAATGATTCCCTGCCATTCCGGATCCCAATAACAGACCTTGTAGTTGCCGGGCCAGTCGGGATTCTCTTCCGCGAGCCACTCCGGTGGATGCTTCTTCCATTCCTCTTGCCAATAATACCGGTACTCCTCCGCCTCCCCGATACTCATGTAGGCGATGACCAGCCGTTTCCCCCCACCGGATTTTCGTTTAAGGATGGTAAGATCACTGGGCGTCAGAGGTTTGTCGCCGAAAAAAAGATCCAGGATCACCAGATCATAGTCGGTAGCGGAGACGGCCGAAATGAATGCGTCTTTGCTCGAATACTCCCCCGGGTTGATCAGGTATAGGAAATTTTTCGCCTCCCCAAGGGAGCCGATCGGGGCGGAGTCGGCTTTGAACGGCGGTCGGGGATAGGAGGGAATCCGGTCCAGGTCCCGGCTTTCAGCCCCGAAGCTCAGGTATCCCATTTCAGCGTTTCGGGCGTAGGAATCCTCCATGAATTCAGGGGTCCGGCAGTAGTCCGTCACCAGGACGGCCAACCCCCTCTCCCTGGCCAGGTTCAGGAAGGGCAAAATGACCTTCCTTAAGGAATCCGGTGTGGCCTTGTCGTCTTTATCGTACCCGTAAAACAGGCTTTCCTGCCCGATTCCATCAATAGCATCCAAGTAGTTCCAGGCCGGCGGACCCGTTGCCTCACCATTCAATGTCAGGAGTTCAACGCCGTTTTGAGGGATGACGGCGAAATCGGGACGGAGGTGTTTTGCATAGCGGCTGATGCTGATCACGAACCGGCGCATTTCCCCCCGATAATCCTTGGCCGGAGGATAATGGGCGCAGGCCCCGGAACAGGCGAGAACCAGGATGAGCCCAAAAATTATGAAGAGTCGGTATAGGAAATCTTTTTCTGAAGATCCGGGCCTCATATCACCCATTACTCCCTTTCCCCTTTTCCTTCCTTTGTTCCTCAACGGCTTTCCTGAAAACCTCATACTCCAGTCCTCCCACCCTTCCATTCACCAGGAAAAAGGCCGTAAGGGCTGAAATCACCGATGCTGCCATGAATCCCGTTCCAAAGAACTTCCAGCCCAGTTTAATGGAGATGAAAGTAAATCCGGAGTTGGTAAAAAGAAACAGGGTGTTCAGAAGCACCAGCCCCTTGAAATCGTCCAGATATTGCAGGACGAGAAAATAGAAGAAATAAAGCGAAAAGAAAATCGATCCCAGGAGAAGATAGTGGAACACAAAGGGGTTCTTCCACGGGAACGGAATGGATCGGAAGTAAAGGAAGAAAAGCACGAGCAGGGACAGCCCTCCGTAAAAGAGGAGGATGGAGGATGAAACCTGGCCGATCCCCTGAACAAGTCTGAATTTTTCAAGGGCCAGCTCACGAAAGGGAAAATTGTTGTAAAGTTTGTAGACAAAGGCTTCATAAGGACCTGTGATGCGCCTTTTCATGCCCTTGTAAACGAGCAGGGATCCGATCATCATGAGGGTAATGGCGATGAAGAAAGGAAAATCGTATTCGGCAGAGTAATGGAAGAAAGGGTCATAGGCATCACCCGTTCCCGGGAAAAACCAGAAAACCATCTTGTCGGCCCAGAACCCAAGGGTGAATGAAAAAAGGGAAAACCCCAGGCGGCCGGCCCCCTTTTTCCTCAAAAAGGCCCAGTTCAAAAAGAGTTTTTCCCTCATGTAAAGCTTCACGAGATACCCGTACCCCCCCGCCGTAGGCACGAGCATTCCAATGGAAAATACCAGCAGGAGCCTTTCCGTACCCCGAGGTTTCATGAGGAGAAAGAGGCAAAGACCGAAGGAAACCCCCCCGATGAAAAGCTTGAACATCAACCGTTCTTTCTGGAGGGCGGAAAAAACACTGCTGATGCACCAGAGGAGAGAAAGGATGGTCGTGAGGGCCACAAAGCCGACCTTAAGGGCTGCAGAGATGGTCGAAAAGTAGAAGATCATCAGGGAGGAGAGGCCGAGGCTCAGACCGGCTACCAACACCGTCAGGGCCAGCATGCCGCTCGCAACCTCCTGGAGGTGTCCCAGGAAGATTTCGTCGGCAAGATACCGTGCGAACATGGAGTGCAGTGGGGAGGAGAGGATCAGGGAAAGGGCCGTTCCATAGGTTATCATGAGGTAGAAGAGAAGAGGGGGTTTCCCGGTGATGATACTCACCCCAAGTCCCATGACCACCAGGGAAAAGACCGTGAGGAACCACGGGCCGATGGCCTCGAAGGAATCCCCGGCCTCCCTCACGGCTGAGAGGGTCAAAAGGGGCTTCTTGGTTCTTCTTTCAAGCAGAAAAATGGTGCCCGGCATGCCTCAACAACTCCCTGTAAATTTCTCTGTACTCTTCAGCAATCCGCTCTTCCCTGTAAAAGGCCTCGATCCGCCTGATTCCGCTTTCCGCCAGTCGGTCGGCCAACCGGGGATCCCCGAGAATCCTGACCGTGGCCTCTGCAATCCCCTCTGCGTCCATGACGCCCCGCACCAGGCCGGCCTCTCCCATCTCGTCATCTTCCCGCCCGTAGAGAAGCTCCCGGCAGGCCCCCACGTCCGTGGCTACCACCGGGACGCCGCTGGCCATGGCCTCCATCACCACCAGGGGCATGGCCTCTTTGATGCTGGTAAGGACGAGGACATCCATTTTCCTGTAATAGTCAAGGACGTCGGCCCTTCCTGTGAAGGTGACGGTCTCTTCAAGGTCCAGCATTCTGATAAGGTCCCGGCATTCCTGAAAATATCCCGGCTGATCGCTGGTGGGGCCGATCACCAGGGCCTGCATCTCGGGGAACTCCTTTCTGACCATGGCCATGGCCTGGATGAAGGTCTTGATATCCTTGACGCTGTCCACCCTGCCCACGAAGCCCACCGTCCGGGGTAAACTCCTGCACCGGGGGGAGCGGGCGGAGACAAAGCGCTCAACATCGATCCCGTTCGGGATCACCTGGATTCGACCCTCCCGGGCGCCGTACTCCATTTCCAGCCTTTTGTTCCCCTCGTAGAGGGTGATGATCCTGTCACTGAATCCATACTGCCAGTGACACAGGGCTGTGAAGGCCTCGATCCACATGTCCTTGAGATAAGGGTCATCCAGCCAGTCCGATTTCAGGAGTTCCATCTCTCTTTCCTGAAGATAGATTCCATGTTCGGTGATGATGGAAGGCGTCCCATATAGGGCCTTTCTCAAACAGGCGATGAATCCCGCGAAACCGGTCCCCGGCGCATGATAGAGGGCCGAAGAAGGCAAACGGGGGATGAGGGTGAGAACGCGGAAGAAGATCAGATGGATATTCCTGAAGTTGTAAAAGTATTTCACAAAACCCGCATCTTCCCGGAATTCTCCATTCAGGCGGGTCAGTAAGGCGAAGGCACCTTCATCTTCGAGGAAGTTACGGAATATTCCCGTAGGGGCCTGAAGGACCACTTCCCTGAGAATTCCGATGCTCTCTTCCGATAGAACTCCACGCCGCCATTCCTTCATGAGGCGGTAGAGCCTCTCCTGGAGTTCCCGCCACCTTTGGCGGGAGAGGGTCAGGGGGACGCTGTCCTCGATTTCACTGTAATCAAAGAGGACGTACTCCTCATAGGCCACGAGGTTCGGAGGGAAAGGGTATTTCCGATCTTCCTCCCGTTTCTTTTCCGCGATCAGGGCCACCACGGAAAAGGTGAACTCTGGAAGATTCTCCATGAGCCACTGGAGCCAAGAAGCCACCCCTCCGGTAACATAGGGGTAACTGCCCTCTACAACCAGGCAGATGTCAGAACGGTTTTCCAAGCCCTTGCCGCCTCCTTAACCTTCTCCGGTATGAAAACCCCCCCGCCCGACTCGATAAGGAGGTACAGGTTGTCAAAGGTCTCCTGATCCCGGAGCCTGACCGCCAGCTCGAATTCATAGGTGATCCATTTCGGAAAGAAATAATCACCCTTCTCCCGAACGGTCTCGTACACCTCCCTGGCCTCCCGGACCCGGTCCGCTTCAAGCAGGTACTTTACGGACAGGAGGGCGTCATCCTCCGTGAACTCCTTTTGAAAGGCCGCGACTGCATAGTTGCAGGCCTTTTCCTGGTAAAATTGCTTCATAACCGGTTCGCAGAGATCGAGGTAACTGATTTCATGGTAGAGGTTAGCGAGCCGCTGAAGCTGGGTTCTGTCGGGATCCTCCAGGGCCTCGATGCGAGCGGCCTCTGCAAGGATTTCGTCCATCTTCTTTCGAAGCATGTCGATGGCCATAAGCACCACGTTCTGGAAAGGGCTGAGCCGGATCATGTATCTGAGCAGCCCCGACTTGGTCGAGGACCATCCCATCTCTCCCACGACGGCAAGCATCTTCAGGGCGTCGGAACGGCTCAAACCACGGATGAGAAGGGCCTCCGTTATAGGGAGGGCGCGCGCTTCGATCTGCTTCTGGAACACCACCAGGTTTTCCCTCCTGACCTTCTCAAAGGCCTCGGAGCGAACCTGGTAAATGGGGTAGTACCGTAAGAAAAGCACCACGAAAAGGGCCAGGACCGGACCCGCCACGGGGACGGCTGAGAGGGAGGCCATGAACAGAAAAAAACCCTTTCCCCGGACCCTGCCCTTCAGGGTTTGGTCTGATCCCGAAAGGACAAGGAAGATGAGAAAGGTGAAGACCATGGCGGCCAGGTGGGAGCCTGTAAAGCCTGCCACATCGTTCCACCGGTGAAATCCCCTGAGGAGGAAAACCGTTGAAGCTGCCTCGCTCACGGCCCAGAAGAGATAAAGGATGATGTTCATGGTCTCAGGGTTCCTTTGCCGTTTCCATGGATAGCCCCGGATATTTTCCCGAGAGGCGGTTGAGCACAAGTTTTGCGCTGGTCTCGTCCGCCATGGAGAGGAATACCAGGAAGTGATTCTCCCCCAGCATGAAGATCTCATCGTAAAGCCTGAGGGAGGAAGAGAGCCCCCGGGCCTCCTCCTCACTCAGGGACCCACGGATCCGCAAAAGTGAAAAGGGCAACTGGTATCGCTTGTATCGGGAAATGCTGTCTTTGAGGATGCGTCGCGCGACGTCTTCCCGGTACACGACCACCGTGGTGAATACACTCAGGGTAAGCAATTCGTCCCTGTACAGGCGTCCTTCGATCATGGACTTTATCCAAAAGGCGGCCACTTTGAGTAGACTGATCAGGTTCTCGGATAGATTGATGAAGCGGATTTCCTCCAGAATAATGATGTAAAGGAGCTTGTCGAAGGTTGAAAGAATCGGGATGGCCATCACGAAGCGGTTGTCCATCTCCTTGGGGATGATCACCTCCCGTTCCGCCAGGGCCACCCTAAGGATTTCCGGAATCTCCTCATCCCTCCACTTCAGATCCCCGGGCAGACTGGAGGCCCCGAAAACAGTTACCCGTTTGAAACTCTTCCCGTCCAGAACCTGATAGATCCCGGATTTTTCCACGTGGCAATGGGTATAAAGGAGGTACAGGATCTCGTCGAAAAAGGATTTCAGGTCCCCCATGCTCTCAATTCTCCTGAGCCCCTGATACATGATCCTCGGGGTCTCCATGTCGGAGAGGACCTGATGGAAGGCCTCTTGGAGGGCCCGGTCCCTGGCGGAGAGTTCCACGGTCAGCTTTTCAACCCGCTGGTTCAGCACCAGGTTGGTCAATTCCAGGCCCTTGTTCTGTCTTTCGGCGTTGGAACGCACGAAGCCCGTGATCAAAAGGACCCCGAGGTAAAATCCGGCCTTCAAGGAATGATGGGAAAGAAAAGGGATGAGGCTTCGGTGGGTGATCACCGTGATAAGAAGTGCAAAGGCCAGGAGGCCGGCCACCGCTCCTTTGAGGCCGTAATATAGGGCCAGAAGGAAACCTGTAGCGGTCAAACACAGGAAGAGCAGATCCAAGGGGAGGATCCCCTTGTTCCAGAGGAACCAAAGGCCTCCATAAAGGAACACGATCTCCAGGAGAAACACAAGGTGGGGGGTGTACCTGTTGTGGCCGTCAATGGTTTTGCCGAGCGGCAAGGCCTGTTTTCCTCCCTCGAAGAAGCTCGATTTTTCAGGATTTCAGTATAAGCAATCAGCGTTTCCAGGGGTTGGAGAGTGAACCCGGCTCAGGACTCGAAGGCCTTGACGGCCTCTTCCTTGGTATCGAATATATCAAGGATCTGGTCCAGGCGGATAATCTGGAACAGGGACCGGACCTGTTCCGAAAGCCCGAAGAGTTTCAAATCCCCTTCAGAGTTTTTCAATTTCCGCACGCAGGAAAGCAGGGCGCCGCATCCTGAGCTGTCTATGAAACGCATCGTCCTCATGTCAAAGACTACCTTTTTGTTCGATTCCAGGACGGATGCGATATCCTTCTTGAATTCCTGACTGTTGTCGGCATCCAGTACATCTCCCTGGAGCGACAGGACCACCACATCACCGTGCTTCTCCGTTGAAAAGTCCATTGGACGAGAGGCCTCCCACGCTAAAGTTTTTTCCGTTTCTTGACAAGCATTACGGAGTTCATTCCATCGGGGCTTTTCGTGTAACTGACTTCATCGACATAGGTCTTAATGAGATACAACCCGTACCCCCTTTCCGTCAATCCCTCCGAGGATGGGGGAGCGGACAAATCCGGCGGATCGAACCCCTCACCCCAATGATTGAGCCGGAGGAGGATCCGGTCCACGTAAGCCTCCGCCACTATGTGGATTTTGCGGTCCTTCCGTCCCCGGTAGGCGTGCTTCATGATATTGGTGGCCGCCTCGTTGGCCGCAAGCCCCAGTTGCCATGTATTGTCCATGTCCATGGGAGGATTGATATTTCTCTGGCAGAGATCCTGGACAAAGTCCCTCAACCTGGCAAGCTGTCCGGTCTCGCTGGATATTTCCAGTTCCAGGCGGAGCAGGGGTGTGAGGTGGCTGTCGGCTTCTATCTTGACCACTATGCAAGTCAGGTCGTCCGTGAAGTTTTCAGAACCCGAAAAGGTGATTACAGAAGAGCGGATCTCAGAGAGGAGGTCCTCCGGATCCAGAGAAGCATATTCCTTGACACATTCGGTAAGCCGTCCTTCACCGAAAAATCCACCGCTCCGGTTCCGGGCCTCCGTGATCCCGTCGGAGTAAAATACCAGAACGTCTCCGGGCTCTACAGGAAAGGAGAGAGGGCTGTAAGATTCATCGGGGCTGAACCCCATGGGCATATTGTAACCCTTGACCGTACTGCAGGTCCCGGAAGCATGGTGGAAATGAACGGTGCGGGTGTGCCCGCAGTCCACCATCTCAGCCCGCCCCCCCACGAGATCAAATCGTGCATAGCAAAGGGTGACAAAGGATTCGAGTTCCATGAGTTCGTTTACCATCCTCTGGTGTACCCGACGTACAATAGCCGACGGGGGAGGGAAGGACTCGGAGACGGGGATCAAATCGCTAAGGGCCCTGACGAAGCTGTTCTTGATGGCGGCGCCTAGTAGAGCGGCAGGGATTCCCTTTCCCATGACATCCCCGATCAAAACATCCATGCACTGATCCGACTGGGTGAAAAAATCGTAGAAATCACCGTCAATCCTCTGGGACGGGACGGTCACAGCCGCCACCTTCAGGCCCGGCACCTTCTTCGGCGGGGTGCCGAGGAGCAAGGCCTGCTGGATCCGGGAGGCGATTTCCACTTCCCTCTCCCTCGCCATGGCCAGGGCCTCCCGGGCCCGCCCGTGCTCAATGGCCTTTCCCAGTTGTTCGGCCACCACATTGAGCAGGGTCTCATCCTCCCTGTTAATGGGATCCCTTTCCTCCCCTGTGCCCCCCAGAAACACCTCCAGGGTGCCCACCTCCCGGTCCCCGGCCACTATGGGACGGGATCGCTTCCAGGGGCCTTCTTGAAAGCCCGGAGACAGATACACCTTGCCCTCGAGGGTAATACGGGCCGAGACTCCGCCAGGGCCCTCAAAGGAAACGGGCAAAAGCTCCACCACCCCCTCGAGAAAGGCATCCAGGGAGGAGGTCTGTTGCTCCCTGAGCCTTGAGATCCCGTAAAGGCATTTAAGCTGCCTGACCCTTGCGTCCAGGGCTTCTGTCCGCTCTTCCAGTTCCTTCTCGGCCCGCTTCCGCTCCGTGATGTCCCTCACGGTTCCCACGGCATGCCACCGGCCCTGGACCTTGGTGGAGGAAAGAGACAGCTCTACTGGGAACTCGGTCCCATCCTTCTTGAGGGCGGTCGTTTCATAGGGCTTTCCCAGGACCGGCCCCTCCCCCGTCCTTTTCCATGTTTCAAAACCCCTTTTGACGGCCTCCCGGTACCTTTCAGGCACGAGAAAACCATGCAGCTCCTTGCCGAGCACCTCGTCCGCCCCGTACTGGAACATCTCTTCGGCCGCCTTGTTCCAGTAGGAGACCCTACCGTCACTGTCCAGGGTGATAAGGGCGTCCCGGGTCGAGGCCGCGATGTTCTTGAACCTTTCTTCGCTGAGTTGGAGGGCCTCTTCCACCCTCTTGCTCTTGGTTACGTCCCGCAGGATGGCCCTGGTGGAGACCGGCTCACCACTCCGAAAACTTCCGTTGATGTTTCCTTCCACCAGGATCCGGGCGCCGCCTTTACTCAAGAAGACCGCCTCGATATATCCCGGGCCCTTGCCCGAAAGGACATCCTCTACCACCTTTCGACATTGATCCCTGCACTCCGGCGCCATGACATCGAACATGGAGAGGTTGGAAACCTCTTCGGGAGTGTATTCCAGGGTCTCCATCCAGGCCCGGTTGACATACAGGAGCCGGCCGTCAGGCGCTGCCGCCTGAATAAGATCATGGGCATTTTCAAAAAGATCCCGGTATTTCTCCTCGCTCTCCTTGAGGGCCTTTTCAGAACGCTTTCGCTCGTTCACCTCGCGGGCGAGTCTTTCGTTGGCCTGGACCAATTCCCGGGTGCGTTCTTCCACCCGTTTTTCCAATTCATCCCGTGCCTTTCGAAGGGCTTCCCCGGCCCGCCTGGCCTCTAAATAGAGCCTGGCGTTTTCCAGGGCCACGGCCGCGGGGCTGCTGAGGGCGGCAAAAAGGGCCAGATCCTTTTTCTGGAAACCCTGTGGAACCCCCACGGAGTGGACATAAAGGATCCCCCGGACCTTGGAGCGGACCACCAGGGGCACACACATTATGGAACGGATAAGATCCGAGCTACGGGTCTTCGTCCCTTCTTCAAGGGCCTGGCCCCGGGTATCGGAAATCATGACGGCCTTTCCATCCTTGAGGACCTTGTCGATCACACTCTTGCTGTACTTTGTCTTCGGGGAGGTTTCGGCATCCCTGGCCCGGGAGAAGACTTCCCGTAGTTTCCCCGTCTCCGGATCCACCAGCAGGATAAAGCCCGCGTCGATCCTCCTGAAATGAAAGAAGAGGGCCTTCATGATCTTTTCGCAGATCTCACGGAGATCCAAGGACCGCATAAGGGCGGCAGAGACCTCATAGATGAGTTCCAGGTGTTTCCTGTCCGTGACCAGGGTTTGATCCAAGGCCCGGGTCTTTTCATCCTTGACGCCATCGGCCTCGACGGCTTGCTCGGCCGCCCGGCCCTTTTCAATCGCCCCTTCGCCAAGGATAAAAAGGATGTTGCCCATGGCGATGGAGATTCCCCGTTTCAGCTCTACACTCTCAAAAGGGGTGATGGGCCGGCCGTTGATCAGGGTCCCGTTTTGGCTCTGGAGGTCTTCGATGTAAAGCTTCTCCCCTTCCCGGAATATCTTGGCATGTTTCCTCGAAACGGAAGGGTCGTCGAGCTGGATATCATTATCTAAGGCCCTTCCGATGGAGGTGATCTCATCATTGAGATCAAAGGCACGCCCCTGCATGGGGCCTTTGATCATAAATAGTCTCGTCATGGCCGCCTCCAGTAGTCTGACCCACCAGGGGTTTTCAGCCGGAAACCTGGTAGGAGACGGGGGGACTCTTTCGACCCTCGAGAACAAGGAAGGCCGTCAGGGGAGTGAAAACACAATTGATACAACCCCAAAATCACATTTTTTCAAGGAGTTACGATATCAAAAGGGAGCCCGGTTTTCAAGGTTTTCTCCTGTTCCCCCAACCAAATCCCGATTACAGGCTTAAGAAGGGAGGCAGGATCTCTCCCAAAAGCACTTGCTATTGAAGAATTCAGGGTCTCCCGCCGATTCTTTCCTTTATATCGGATTTTTGTTGAGGTATGTTTAGTTTTCAGGGTTTTAAACCGGAAATTTTAGTTCCCAATACCCGAAAATAACCGGTCATCCATCTACTGGATATGGAAAATGATAGAAAAGGAGGGCCCATGACAACATGCCTGATCACCGGGGGCGCGGGATTCATCGGCTCACACCTGGTTGAACTCTGCCTTGGAAGAGGATATCGAACCCTGGTGCTCGACGACCTTTCGACGGGGAAAAAAGAGAATCTTCCCCTGGGTCACCCGGACCTCACCCTTATTGAAGGGGATATCAGGGACAGGGTACTTCTCCGTGAAATCCGGGAGGCCAATCCCGATCTGACCTATCTGTTTCATCTGGCCGCCATTGCCTCTGTCACTAAATCCATGGAAGACCCCATCCTTACCCATGAAGTCAATTTCCAAGGAACCCTTTTTCTTCTGGACACATTCCGGAAGTCTCTTCTCAAAAAAATCGTTTATGCGAGCTCGGCAGCCGTTTACGGCGCCAATCCCAATCTGCCCCTTCAGGAGGAATCTCTCCCCAAGCCTCAAAGTCTTTACGGTGTGGACAAGCTGGGGGGAGAACACCTTTTAAAGGTGTTCAACGATTCCTTTCACCTGCCCACGGTCTCCTGCCGTTTTTTCAACGTGTTCGGCGAAAGGCAGGATCCCTCCTCCCCTTATTCCGGAGTCATCTCCCTCTTTTTCGCCCGGGCCGTTGAACGCAAAAAGGGAAGTGATTCCCGAATCACCATTTTCGGCGACGGAAAACAGACAAGGGATTTCATCTATGTGAAAGACGTCGCCTCCGCCCTCCTCTTTCTGGCTGAGTCGAAAAACATCAGGGGCGATGTTTTCAATATCGGGTACGGGCGGAAGATCACCATCCTGGACCTTGCCCGGAAGGTCCAAGAAACCCTTGGAGTCGACATTGATATCAGGTTCGAGGCCCCGAGGGAGGGGGATGTTCGCCATTCCCTCGCGGATGTCCGGAAGTTGGAAGGCGCCGGATTCACCTTCTCCCACGATTTTGAAACGGGACTAAGGCGACTGGCGGAGTTCCTTGTCGCCAAGGCCGATTAAAAATCATTCCTTTGCGAGTAAAAATCCGGGTTTTTCAGTCCGAATCTAAGGCCTTGACCCCATTGACCGCGATGAAGGGTGAGGGCAGACTTGGAATATGATAACATAATATAAACCCAAATTATGCGTGAACGCCTGTCCAAGAAAGGGTAAAAGGATTTTCCCGGAGCGGCCTATTTTGGCTCTGGAGCAGGAGAGCGGAAGAGCCAAAATCGGCAGTGAGCGGAGCCATGGACGGCGTAGCGAACGTAGCGGAATAAAGACCAATTTTATCATTAATGCATAATTTGGGATAAACTCAAATCATGCGTGAACGCTTGCCTGCCTCGGGCAGGTCTCCAGAAAACTCGGAAATCGCTCAATTTAGGCCCTGGAAAGAAGGTCGGAACGGTCGGTCGGCTTAAACGATGTGAAAAATAAACCATTAAAAAGGGTATCCCCGCCCCATGGAGACTGACAATGATTAAGACATTGAAACGGATGGGAATAATTATTGGGGGGCTGATCGTCCTGCTGATCCTGATTCTGCTCGTAGCTCCCGTTTTTATCGATATACAAAAGTACAAGCCCCGGATCGAGCAGGGAGTGGCCAAGGCCACGGGACGTTCCTTTTCTATTGGAGGAGATCTGGATCTTTCCCTTTTTCCGTGGGCGGGCATTTCATTGACGGATCTTCGCATGGGGAATCCTGAAGGATTCAAGGAAGGGGATTTTCTTACGATAAAGTCCTTCGACATTCGTGTAAAACTTCTTCCTCTTCTCTTCAAGGACATCCAGATCAAGCGTTTCATCATAAACGGCCCGAAACTTTTCTTGGAACGACGGAAGGATGGACGCGCCAATTGGGAAGGCATTGGCAAGGGAAAGGGAACGCCTTCCCCGGGCGGGGAAGAAAGACAAAAAAAGGGGCCTGAAGGGCCAGTGGAAGGACTTCCCATCAAAGGCCTGGCCGTTGGGAAATTTTCCGTTTCCGACGGTGAACTCCTGTGGGTGGATCGGGCCTCAGGAGGCCTTCACGAAATCAAGGAGCTTGCCCTTGAACTCAAGGATGTCTCCCTGGACCGTCCCCTTGGATTGTCCTTTTCGGCTATTGCGGACGGTAAACCCATCTCGATCAAAGGTAAATTGGGCCCTTTGGGGAAAGAACCCGGGAAGGGCCTCCTGTCCCTTGACCTCGTGGTTCAGGCCCTGGAGGAGCTGGATATGACCCTTAAGGGAACGGTCAGGGATGCAGTCGCCGAACGGCCCCAACTGGACCTTGCCCTTCAGATCCGGCCCTTTTCACCCAGGAAGCTGGCGGCTGCCCTGGGAGAGGCCTTCCCCGTCAATACGAGGGACCCAGAGGCCCTGAACTCCATCGGTCTATCCATGCTTGTCAAGGGCGACCCTCGAAATCTGTCGATATCCGATGGAAACCTTTCCCTGGATCAATCCAAGATCGTTTTTTCGGCCAACGTCCGGGACCTATCAAGACCGGACCTGCAGTTCACGGTCAGTATAGACAAGATCGACGTTGACCGATACCTCCCCTCTCAAGGGGATGGAACAGGGGGGGGCGAGAAAAAAGCGCTTCCACAGGGGAAGGGCCGAGAAAAAACCGATTATGGACCTTTGAGAAGGCTGGTACTCGATGGGGAGATCCGGATCGGTGAACTTAAAATAAAGGGTGCGACCCTCAAGAACGTCCGGATCAAGGTGAAAGGCCGAAATGGACTATATACCGTTGATCCTTTCACCTTCAAGGCCTATCAGGGTAACATGGTCAGCAAGGCCTCCTTGGACGTGCGAGGCGATGTTCCAAGGACCCGCCTGAAACTGGAGGGCCGGGATTTCCAGGTCAGGCCGCTCCTCTCCGATGTCCTTGGAAAGGATTTCCTCGAAGGAACCACCCATGCCGTCCTGGACCTGAGCATGGTGGGTGACAAGGCGGACCAGATCAAGCGTACCCTGAAGGGTAAAGGAAATCTCCGGTTTATGAACGGGGCTATTGTAGGTGTGGACCTGAGCGGAATGGTCCAGAACATAAAGGCCGCCTTTGGACTTGCCAAGAGGGACCGAAATACACCTAGAACCGATTTCTCCGAGCTCGAGATCCCCTTTGAGATGAACGGAGGCGTGGCGAAGACCCCGCGGGCACGCCTTGTCTCTCCCCTGCTCCGGGTGCTTGCAATTGGAAAGGCCGATCTTGTCAGGGAAACCCTGGATTTCCGGGTGGAACCCAAAGTGGTCGCGACCATTAAGGGCCAGGGTGATACCCGGAAGCGAAGCGGTATCATGGTTCCCATACGTATCAAGGGCTCATTTTCAAAGCCGTCTTTCGTACCGGATCTCGGAGGAAGCCTCAAGAAAACCCTGGAAGGGGGAATTCAACAGATGCTTGAAGGAAAGGGCCAAGAAGGCAAACAAGCGGAATCACCCGAGGAGACCATCAAGGGGATCTTCAAGAGTTTCGGGATCCAGCAATAGATCCTCCGCAGGCCTTTCTCCTCCAGACTTTCTTTCCTTTCAAGGATCCTCGGGGAGGTCCCTGAGGGGGAAGATTAACCTTGCCCCTATACTCCAAGCCGTGCTAGTAGGGGTAAAGTACATCTATACCCCATTCCATACCCTGAGACATCGCGAAGTTTCGGTAACAATGAGCGGAGGCGCATCATGAAAACGGAACTTTTGCGAAGCCTCATATCAATCGGAAAGGAGATCTTCGATGGCCTACGGCCGAAAAAAACGGATTCAGGCGGTTTTTCTGGCAGCCTTTTTGCCGCTTATCCTAGGTACCCTGTGCTGGGGGGAAGAAAAAACCCTTGGGGGGGAAGAGCAAGTCGCCCGGGTAAACGGAACTGTCATCACCCGAAAGGCCTTGGATCGGGAAATGGCGCGGGTACAACGTTCCATCGTCACCAGTGGGAGAAAACTCTCTGCCGCCGACTTGCCGAGACTGCAGCAAAGGGTCCTGGAAAGTCTCATCGATCGCGAGATCCTCTATCAAGAGGGCCGTAAGAAGGGATTTCGAGCGGAAGAGGCCGAAGTAAACGACCAGATCGCCTCCCTGAAGAAAAAGTACTCTACCGAGACCGAATACCAGGCTGCTTTGAAAAGGGTGGGTCTCAATGAGGGGAGTCTTCGAAAGGAAATAGAAAAAGGACTGGTGGTCAAGGCATTTCTCATCAAGGAATTCAAAAAAAAGATCACCGTCTCGGACGAGGAAACAAAGGCCTTCTACGACGCCAATCCCCGATCCTTTACCAGGCCTGAACAGGTTCGTGCGAGCCATATACTCGTAAAGGTCGGACAAGGGGCGACCGAAGCTCAGCGGGCCGAAGCCCAAAAGAAGATTGAGGAGATTCGACAGCGGATCAAGAAGGGAGAAGACTTCGCTTCTCTGGCAAGGGAATATTCGGACTGCCCGAGCAAGGTCAAAGGGGGCGATTTGAGTTATTTTGCCAGAGGACAAATGGTTAAACCCTTTGAAGATGCGGCCTTTTCTCTCAAGGTGGGCCAGGTGAGCGGAGTCGTTGAAACCCGGTTTGGGTACCATTTGATCAAGGTGACGGACCGCAGGCCCGAACTCAAGCTGCCTTATGAAAAGGTAAAGGAGAAGGTCAGGAACTACCTGGCTTCACGGAAAATGACCAAGGAAGTTCAGGCTTATGTAAACGGCCTTAAAAAACACGCCAAGGTCGAAAGGAATCTCTAGGGGAATTCACTGGACTTAGGTGGAAGTCAAGTCGCCGGGAACCCTTTGGAAAGTCTCTGATTTTACGCAAGATCAAAGAGAACGAAACTTTTAACCGCTAAGTATGCCGGAGGGGACAGGCATCCATACATTGAAGTATTTCGAAAAAGGGGACAAGGTGATATGGCAATGGTAAAAGACATTATGACCCGGGACGTGGTTACCCTTTCACCTGAGGATGAAATCACCCATGCCGCCAAGGTCTTGCTTGAGAAGGGAATCAACGGGGCGCCCGTGGTGGACGACTCGGGCAAATTGGTGGGTATCCTTTGCCAGAGTGATTTGATCAGCCTGCAAAAGCGGCTTCCCATTCCCTCCCTTTTCACGCTCTTGGACGGATTTTTCCCCCTCACCTCCATGAAACACGTTGAAAGGGAGATCCAAAAAATATCTGCAACCACTGTTGTGGAAGCCATGACCCCCAACCCCCTGACCGTGACTCCGGACATGGCGGTCGAGGAAGTGGCTACTATTATGGTGGAAAAAAATTTTCATACCCTCCCAGTCCTGGAGGAGGGGCGGCTCGTGGGAATAGTGGGAAAACAGGATGTCCTGAAGACACTTATTAGATTCGAAGGACAGGAGGCTCCCGGATGATCAAAAAGAAAATGTCGAATCCTATGGATGCGCCCCCCTTTACGGCGGAGAAGGCGAAGGAAACATTGACCTCGTGGGAAGAGGAAGGGGCGATATGGTCAGGAGCCGGGTGAGCCTTTCCTTAAAGAACAATCCTGAAAGACCTCTTCGGCACGACCGCGTGGGGCTGGGGGATACCCCCATGACAAAATCCATGGGATACGCTTGACGGAGGGAAAATTATCGTATATCCATTGCCGTGGGATTCCCGGGACTTCGCAAAATTGAATCTTAGCTGGGGGTCTCAAACCCGGTACGGGAGAGTGACGAAACATGGCATCAGAAAGAAGCGGCAGGAACGGTTTCCCCACAGGTATTTTTTACCGGCTCGTGGATAATGCAAGACTCGCTTATTCCATGATCAGGGATTACTGGGAGGGTGCCTACCACAAAATGCCCTTCTGGACTTTCGCTTCCATATTGTTGGGCGTTGTCTATACCCTTAGTCCCTTGGATGCCGTTCCCGATTATATCCCAGGATTGGGCCAGATTGATGATGCCCTGGTGCTGGGGTTCTGCCTTTTGCTTTTGGAAAAGGACCTATCGGCCTATAGGCGGTGGAAAATGGGCCGTTCCGCATAAAAATTATCAACTGCATCCAACCCAACCTTGCTATCCTTTTTTTGAATATGCAAAAAGACTCCGATTGAAATAACCGGCCTTTCCGGGTAGTTGGTTTTGATCTCCAGGAGCCCGCTTGTATTTATGGGGGGGCCTGGAATGTTGGTAAATCGGAGCTTGTACCGCCGGCCCTTTTCCAGTTCCCTAAGTGAATATTCCACCTTGCCCTCAAGGTCGAAACGCCCCGGGGTGAGCACCAGTTCTGAAGGAAGCTGGCCCCTGATCTCGATCTCTTCGCTGGCCCGCTCTCCCTCCAGGGCCCTCAGAAAGACCCTGTGGGAAGAGAGGTAGATCGGTCTCTTTACACGGGCCTTGACCGAGACACGGGCCATCCTTAAAGTGGGATCGTTAGTGTAGATCCTGGCTCCCCAAGTGTGGGATCCGCTGTATCCGGTGGTACGTATCTTCAGGGTGATCTTCCCCTTCCCTCCGGGTGGGATGACCTCGTCATAGGAGGCCACGGAGCAACCTCACCCGGGGGCCACCCTACTGATTTCAAGGGGGGCATTACCTGTGTTGGAAACGGTGAAGCTGTAAGTAATCGTGCTCCCTTCCTCCACTTCGCCGTAATCGAAGATTGTCTGATCAAGGACCATCTTCGGGGCCGATGATACCCTCGGTGTCAAATCCTTCTTCGGCGTCGGCTTAACCTCCGGCATCGGGGCCTTTATCAGGGATGGATCCTCCACTCCCTTTTCCTGCCTCGGCTCCGGATGACCAGCGAATACGAGAAAAGGAAGCAAAAGTACTCCTGCGATAAGCCATTTTTTCAACGTGAAACCTCCACGGATTCCCTAATTATAATATTTCGATGCGAGGCCCCAAAAAGGTATCTATCCTCCCTTCGAAAGAACGATTTTCATCGCCTTAGAACATCCATCCGTGAATTCTCATGAGGAGCCTGCTTTTTGCAGAAGGACCTTGATCTCCCTCAGAATGGTTTCGAATCGGTAAGGTTTGGCCACATAGGCCGAGGCCCCTGCCTTGAGCAATTCCTCTTTCTGTCCGTCCTGAAGGTACCCGGTGGCTATGATGACCTTGAGGCCGGGATTGATACGGAGAAGTTCTTCCAAACACTTGGCCCCACCCATACCCGGCATATTCAGGTCTAGAATTACAAGATCAATGATATCCATGTGTTTTTGATAGACCTCGAGGCCTTCTTCCCCGGTTTCCGCGCTGATAGCCTTGTAATTATAGGTCTCCAGCATTTCCCTGGTGAGTTCGAGAAGATCTTTGTCGTCATCCACGAAGAGGATGGTCTCCCCGTTTCCCTGAAAGGTCCCGTCCCCCATCCCTGGTTCGCTTGGCGCCACCCTTTCATCCAGGGCCGCTGGAAGGTAAATGTGAAAAGTCGTCCCGTGACCGGGCTTACTTTGACAGGTGACGGCTCCTCTGTGGTTCTTAATGATGCTGTAAACAATGGCAAGTCCGAGTCCTGTCCCTTTGCCTTTTTCCTTGGTCGTGTAAAAGGGGTCGAATATACGTTCGAGAACATCACGGGACATGCCGGAGCCCGTGTCTGAGAGGGTGAGGAGGACGTAAGGCCCCGGGGTGACACCGGCATGTTTTCGGCAGAATTCCTTGTCCATAGTGAAGTTTTTCGTTTCGATGGTGATCCTTCCCCCCTCACTCATGGCATCCCTGGCATTGACAACGAGATTCATGATGACCTGCTCGATCTGCATCGGATCCGCGCTGATCTTCATGAGATCCGCGGCAAGGCGCATTTCCATGCGGATCATCTTGGGAATGACCCGTTCCAGGAGGGAAGATACCCTCAACACGAGATCGTTGAGGTCGATAGGCTTGAGTTCGCTTTCCACTCTTCGGCCGTAGAGAAGGAGTTGCCGGGTGAGTTCAGCAGCCCTCTGGGCCGATTTTTCGATCTGGCTGAGGGGATGGTAATCCGGATGGTCGGAGGACTTGTTCATCAGGACGATCTGAAGATAGCCCGAGATCACCTGAAGGAGATTGTTGAAATCGTGGGCGATCCCACCGGCCAGGGTCCCGACGGCCTCCATCTTCTGGGCCTGGAAAAGTTCGATCTCCAACTTCTTTCGTTCAGTGACATCCCTGAGAAAATGGATGGAGGCCTTTTGTCCCATCCACCGGATGGGAACCGAGTTCATGTCCACCCAAAGTACATCCCCATTTTTGTTGACCGCCCGGAAGGATTCCATGGAGGGAGAGTCTCCCTGTTCCATCATGCTCTGGCACTTGGCCATGACCCAGGCACGGTCTTCCGGGAAGACAAGATCCGAAAGGGAGAGGTCAAGCAGTTCTTTTTCGGAATAGCCGAAGAGTTCCAAGGCCTTGGGATTGGGAAAAGTGATGCCTTGTTCCTGCAGGATGAAGATGGCGTCATTGGCATGATCTACCACCAGCCTGTACTTCTCTTCGGATTCTTCTACCGTACTCTCCAGGCTTTTGGAATAGGCCTCGAGTTTCCTGCGGGTCGATTCCAGTTCCTCCAGGAGCAGATGTTCGCTGAACCGGAGCCTGTGGTTTACTACAGAGGCTACGAGGGCGATGGCCAAGGTTGAGAACACGAACATGTTGTTTCCGAGGAAAAGGGAAATCCGGTCCGAAGGACAGATCAGGACAACCGAGAAAATGTAAGCTAGATAGAGAAGAATACAGTGAAAGGTCAGGATCTTGGGATGGAGAGGAAGGACCGAGCAAAAACCCAGGAATACCAGGTTTAGGCCGGCATAATAAGAAGTATCATAACCGCCCGTGTCGGCGATCATCTTGATGATGATCAGGCCCACCAGGTAGAAGGCCGAGATGCCGAGGTAGGAACTTTTATATCCCAGGTTCCAATTTTTATTTGCAAGATAGAGAAGCAGGCAGCAGAGGGACGCGACTAGCCTGTAAGCCATGAAACGATTGAAAAGGGCTGGGTAGAGCAAGTAATCCAACCACCCGAAAAGGGGCACCAGCAGGCATCCGAGCAATAGAATAAGGCTGACCCGCTCCCTTATGAGGGGCTCTTGTGCCGCGTTGAAACGGAAAATTTGTTCAGGATCGAATGAACGCACCGGCCAATCCCGTAATTCCTGGTGCCCCACGAAACACATTGCCGCGCCCGGTTTTCTTTCATGCAAGAGGCGCAAACCTTTAAATAAAAGGCCCTCGGGGACGGCACACGGCGTCGAGGCAGGATCCGTGCGTGGTTTGGATTATCAACCATCATACCATGTTGCGTTTCACCGGTAAAGTGGTTTGCCTCCCTGGCAGTTCCACTCAAATCTTTTCTTTCCTTGCTACCGCGAAAAGATTCAGCCCCTGCTCCTCTTTCAACAATTCAATGCCTGCCCCGAAGGGGCTTTGAGCGAAAAGTTCCCTTAGCTCTTTTTCGGACCTGTAGAGCAGCCGCCAATGAAGAATGTGGTCCATGAAGGCCCGGTTGGGGTTCCGGGGGCCGAAATTTCCGATGATCAGGGTGCCGCCCGGCTTTAACTGGTGATAACAACGGGTGATAAGGGCCACGAACAGCCTCGGTTCAAGGTAGTCCGCAAGTCCCGCACAGTAAATGATGTCCTGGGGACCGTAGTCGTGTCGGACCCTGCCCAGGGACCACCTGATGACGTTGTCGTTCATAAGGCGGATGGAGGCCTTGTGGGGGAAGGCGTCCACATGCCGGGATGTATACTCAAGGGCCTGGGGGTCGGCGTCTATACAGGTGGCTTCAATGTATTCAGAATCTTCATGATGGTGGCGGAGGAAATCAAAAAGTTCCCGGTTGGATCCGCAGGCAAGATTCATGACCTTCACCGGACGGCCGAGGGTGGCCGATCCGTGGCAAAGATCAGAGAGCAGGGTGCAGAGAAGTTTGCGTCGACCCCGGACGGCTCTGGCCGCGGCACTCTGAAGACACCAATCGTCCACAAGGACACCCAACTTGCCGTCCCCTTCAGGTTTATTTCTGTAAATCCTCTCCATCATCTCAAAATCACCGGCATATCCCCTGGGTTTGAAGTAGGCCCTTTCGGCGAAACGGCTTCGCATGAAGTAGGGAAAGATTTCCTTGAAGATGTATCCCCATCCGTATTCGGAAATGCGGGGACCGTCCCACCGATCCATGGCGGCCTGGATTTGCTCGTTGAAACGATCAAGGACTCCGAAACATTCATCCCGTAAAGGAGTGGGAATCCGCCCCCCCGAGTCTTCCTGGAGCCGATAGGATAGATCGTAGAAACGGGCCTTGAATTTTTCCACGACCCTGTTGACAAAGGGCCACTCGGGGCTCTGGAAAAAGGAATGTGGGATAGGGGTCGACTGTTGGAAATTTTTTCCCCCGGATGTCAGGGAGGCGGCATAAGCGGTCAGGGGTTCCCTCTCAGCCAGTATCCTCCGGAATTTCCCGCAGATATTTTGAGCAAGAAGGCCCAGAAAGTCACCGTAAAGGATCGGATCATTCCGCTGGATTTTGAGCAGGGTCCCTTGATCAAAGATTCGAATCAAGGATGGCTCAATGGCCCTTATATCCCTTACCCTGGAGGCCCCTTCGAAGAAGCCGATCTCACCGAAAAAATCACCCGCACCGATAAGGGCCACTACGATTTTGGTATCGCCGAGGGTATGGGAGACTTCCACAGACCCTTCCTGTACATAATAGAGGGAGTGGGATTGTTCCCCGCCTACGGTGATCTCATCGTCCTTGCCGTACCACGCCTCCGCGGCGTATGGCAGCAAGTTTTCGATAATATCGTTTCGGTTAGCCAGGCCCCAACCCGCAGAAAGAGGAACGGCCGTTTCTACGCTGATCATTCCAATCTCCTTGCCCTGTTGGAGGATCCCAGTGACCGGAAGCGGTCTTTTTCAGGGATCTTCCCTTTTTATCGTGCCAGGTCCATCTCATTGATTTTTTGAGCAATTATCGTACCAAACCAGAAAAGGGGCAGGTTTTATCCCTATTTCTTCAAAAAAGACAGGGGCGAGAGGCGAAAGAGGCTGCGGGGGTGGGGAATTTACGGCTGTAAGGACCGAAAAGATGCGTATTTTCCGTTGGTTGGTAAAAACAAGTAGACACCGGAGTGGTCACAAAACCGTACACTTTGAAAACGGTTTATCTTCTTGTGGGACGGACCTAAGGAGGAATTCCTCAATAAAGGGAGACCTGTTTCATCCCCCGCCCATGCCTCTGGCTGGTGGGAAGGTGCTGTACCCCTTGGATTCGGGAATCCTGCAGTATGGGCGGGTCTTCCATCGCCGGTGAAACCAGAACCAGTGGTCGGGGTGCTTGCGGATATAATTTTCGATTACCTTGGTGAAACGGATGGTGGCCTCCTCCACGTCCCTGGTCTTGTCCCCGCTCTTGATCGGGGTGAGCTCGGGCTCGAATATGATTTTTATTCGTCCGTCACCCTGCCTCACGGAAAAGACCGGCACGACGGGGGCGCCGGTTTTTAGTGCCAAGCGGGCCAGTCCCTTGTTGGTGCAAGCCCTTCGGCCGAGAAAATCCACGAAGACACCTTCATACCAGTCCACGTTTTGGTCCAGGAGAATCCCTACGTTTTTTTTCTCCTTGATGGCCTTAAGCACCTGCCTCATGGCCTTTCGTTTGGGGATGATCTCGGTCCCGAAGCGGGTCCGGATCTCACTGATCAGGCGGTCAAGAGGAGCGAAGTCGATGGGCCTGACCACGATGGCGAGACGGGGGAAGAGAAGGGTGACGGCCGCCGACATCATTTCCCAATTTCCGAAATGGGCTGTGAGGAGGAAACATCCTTTTCCTTTGGCAAGCACCCTTTCAAGAATCTCCTTTCCCTCGAAAAGCACGTAGCGATCCATGTTGGCGGGATTCATCCTGAGAATGTGGGGTACTTCGAACAACATCTGCCCGAAATGGAGATAGACTTTTCGCAGGAGTTTTTTGGGGTTTTTCGCCCATTCGGTCCCGGGAAAGGCCCGGCGGATGTTTTCCAGGACGATGGAGGTCCTGGATGTAGGCAGAATCGGGAAGAGGCGGCCCAATCCCTTGCCCAGCACCCTGCCGACGGGCAGGGGAATAAGGGCCATCCCATGGATCAATATGGAGAGAAGCCTGTAAACTATCATCGTGGTTTTTCCCGGCACGCAGGATATTTAATCAATATGAGAGATTTGATCAAGAGGATGTCTCGGCCCGGGCACTTTTTTCAACGGCCTCTTCCATCATGTGGAAGAAGTCCTGAGTGGGAGATAGGTCAAAGGCGATCCTCAGGAATGCAAGATCCGGGATCCCGGAAACGATGTCCTTGATCCTTACCCAGTCCTTTTCGGTGGTTACGAGGTATTGCGCCCCGGATTCTTCCTTTAGACGGAGGAGGTGCCGGATCTCCCCAGGGTTGAATGGATGATGATCCGCGAATACGCTGAAGGAGACCGGTATAGCCCCCAGACCTGAGAGGGTATCAAGGAAAGTCTCGGGACGGGCGATACCCGCGAATGCGGCGATTCGTTTGCCCTTGAGAAAATCCAGCCCGCAGGTCCTCCCCTCACGCGGAAAGTGGATGGCCTCTGGCACATGGCGGCCCTTGAAAAGAGGAATGCGGGGAAATCGGGAGTTAAAGAAATTTTCGATGGGAGATAAATCTTTCACCCGGTCTGAACGGGTCAGGATGAAGGCATCCGCCCTTTCCAGGTGCCCGACGGGTTCCCTCAAGGGTCCCCGGGGAAGAAGATGGCCGTTTCCGAAAGGGTGCTCCGCATCGAGCAATACCAGGTCCAGGTCACGGTGAAGGTTAAGGTGCTGGAACCCGTCGTCCAGGAGAAAGAAATCAGTGCCGAATTTTTCGTGGGCGAGCATCCCTGCCCGGAATCGATCCTTTGAAACGATTACGGGGATCCCCTTGAGGCGGCTGGCAAGGAGAAAGGGCTCGTCTCCGGATTCCCGGGGATCCGCCAGGAGGCCTTTTCCAGGGTCTGATACTACCAAGACCCCGTTTTGATATCGACCCCCGTATCCCCTGGATAGAACAGCAACCCGGTGACCACGTGCGGCCGCCCACCGGGCAAGCATGAGCACGGCGGGCGTCTTGCCCGTCCCCCCGGTGGTGAGATTGCCTACGCTCGCCACGAATCCTGGAAGAATCTTTTTCTTTTTCCTCCCTATGGCCCCCATGTGGATTTTCGCCCCAAGTCCGTAGATCATGGACAGGGGAGCCAGGACCAGGTTCCAGGTGGGGGGGGGTGATGTCCCGTGGATTTTGGACCAGTTCCATTTCATGACAGGCAACGATCCACATGTTTAAGCACCCGAGAGAGGGCGCCCTGGTTTGCAACGACGAACTTTTTCGCCTTTCTCCCCATGGCATCCCGTTTCGCGGGATCGCCCAGGAGGGTCCGCAGGGCGTCGGAGAGGCCTTGTTGCTCCCCAACCCTTATGCCCCCTCCTGCCTCCACCAGGTTCCTGGACATGAGGTCGAAATTGAAGGTGTGGGGCCCGAAAAGGACAGGTGTCCCGAAGCTTGCAGGCTCAAGGAGATTGTGTCCCCCGATGGGAACCAGGCTCCCTCCCACGAAGCTGACCGATCCGATCCCGTATATCCTTCCGAGTTCACCGAGGGTGTCGAGAATCATCACGTCATAGGAGGACCCTCCCTTTGATTCGCATCGGCTTCTCAGGACCGCCGAGAGTCCCATCTCGAGCGCTCCTTGATAAACTTCGCCGCTCCGCTCGATTCTCCGGGGGGCGAGGACCATCTTGAGTCCCGGGAAGTCGGATCGGATTTCCAGGAAAACCCGGAAAAGGATCTCCTCTTCTCCCTCGTGGGTGCTGCCCGCCACCCACACCCTCTCACCCGCCTCGAGTCCCAGGAGGTTGCGCCAGTGTTCCATTTCTTCTTTTTCCATGGGTTTCCAGTCCCGGTCGAACTTGATGTTCCCCGCCGTGAACACCTTGTCGGGCCTCACGCCGATCTCCAGGAGTCTTCTGGTGTCCAGATCCGTCTGCATGAGACACCCGTCCAGGGTGTTTAGAAGAGAACAAGCGAGGTGGCGGAACCTCTTGTATCCGTGGAAGGTCCGGGGGGAAATTCGGCCGTTTACGAGAAGGCTCGGGACCCCCCTTTTTTTGAGGGCGCGGAGGAGTCCGGGCCAGAGATCGGTCTCAACGAGAAGAAAGAGGGCCGGCTGGAGGATGTGGATCACCCGCCTCATGGACCACCAGAAATCCAGGGGCATGAAAAAAAGGGTGTTCACCTTCCCCGCCAAAGATTCCCGGGCGATCTCCATCCCCTGGCGGGTGGATACGGAGAAGGCGATAGGCCGGTTGGGATATGCCCGAACCAGGGCCTTTACAAGGGGCTGGGCGGAGATGACTTCTCCTACGGAGAGGGCGTGGATCCAAAGGGTCCCTTCTCGCGGGAGACAAGGTGTCGGGTTGGGAAGCAGCCTTTCCCTGAGTCGCGAATCCCCCTTGAACAGGAGGGGGGAGGCGGGAAGCAGCAGTAAGGTCCAGAGGAGATGATAAAAAAACAAGCCTATACCCTCCCAAATTCCGTACTAGGTCTTTACAGGGAGTTCGATTATGAACCGTGTACCCCGCGGCGTGTTGCCCTGGACCCGGATCGAACCCCCGTGGTCGCTGATGATGGTGTTGATGATGGTCAGCCCCAGGCCGGTGCCGTGCCGTTTGGTGGAAAAGTAAGGTTCGAAGAGCCTGATCTTGTGCTCGGGAGAGATCCCCCGGCCGTTGTCTGCCACCACGAGCCTGACCACCCCCTGTTCTTCCTCGTATGCGAGTTCCACGGTGATTTCTCCTCCCCCGTCTATGGCGTCCAAGGCGTTGTCCAGCAGGTTGATCATGACCCTCTTCATTTGTTCCTTGTCCAGCTTGAACTCGGGAACTTCAGGACACTCGGTGAAGCGGATCGTGACATCCCGCTGGACATCCTTGTAAAGTCCCACGGCTTCACGAATGACGCTGTTGAGATTGTTGGGGGTGGGATGGGATGCCGGCATCCGGGCGAAACTTGAAAATTCGTTCACCAGTCTTTTGAGTTCTTCCACCTGGTTGATGATCATGCTGGTGCACTCCTCGAAGATCTTGCTCTCTTCAGGGCCCACCTTATCGCCATAACGTCTCTTGAGCCTCTGGGCCGAGAGCTGGATCGGGGTAAGGGGATTCTTGACCTCGTGGGCGATGCGTCTGGCCACCTCACGCCAGGCCGCCATCCGATGGGCCCTTTCGATCTCGGTAAGGTCTTCGAAGACGGCCACCAGTCCCAGGTATCTGCCCTGATCGTCCCGGAGGACGTTAAGGGAGACAAGAAGGATGAGGGTCTTTTCTCCAACGGTGATCCGGGCTTGCCGTTCCACGGATCCTTTTCGGAAAAGACGCTTGTCGGTCAAAAATTCCTCGATGATCCTGAACTGATCTAACGGCAACACATCCCTGTAATTTTTGCCGATGATCTCATTGGCCCGGATGTTCAGCATCCGCTCGGCGGACTTGTTGATGGTGAGGATATTACCCTGGGCGTCGGCCGATATGACACCTGCAGCCACGTTGGCCAGGACGATCTCCATATAGAGGCGCCGCTGCTCGAGTTGGATGTTGCTCCTGACCAGCTCCGCGTTTGCCTCCTCAAGTTGCTGCTTGCTGTTTTTGAGGTCCTGGGTCATTCGGTTGAAGGAGTTGACAAGGATCCCGATCTCATCTCCGGACTCCAAATCGATGTAAAAATCGTAGTCCCCGGAGGCGATACGATTCGTCCCCTCTGCCAACTCCTGTATGGGAACGATGATGCCCTTGGATAGAAAGAAGCCGAACCAGATTGAGGAGAAGATGATGAGCAGGGTGACGATGGTCAGAAGGATCATGTGGGTGACCTTGACCGGGGTCTTGAGCATCTTGAACTGTTTGTATTCTTCCAGGCCCTTGGCGATGGCATCCAGACGATTGGCGAAGGATCGGGGAATGAATTTTTCAAGGACCACCAAGCCAACAACGGCCTTTGACTCTGTCCGGGAAAAGACGGGGACGATGCCGCTGATCAGTACGCCATGGGTGGAGGATTGAAAATCATGTCTTTCGGAGCCCGAGTTGAAGGCCTCTCTCAAGATATCCATCCCCGGATCCTTGAAAGAACCCAGGTTGATCCTCTCATCTATCGCCTGGGCCCGGAGTTTCATTTTCATGGAGTAGACCTTGATCGCCGTCAGGCGGTATTCCAGACGTTTTTCCGCGATGAATTTTTTGAGTTCTTCCTTGCGTGAAATCAGCATGTAGCCGTGGTAGGTGATGAGTCGGCCGAGGTTGTTGCCGTATGAGAGAATCTCGTCAGTGACCTGGTCGTAATACTCCTGGCCTACTTCGAGGGAGATCTTGAGGGAACGCTCGATGGGAAGGTTGAACCAGTACTCGATGGAAGCGGAAATGAACTGAACCGAGACGAAAAAGAGAATAATGGTGGGCAGGAGGGAGAGGCTGACGAAGGCCATCACCAGCTTGGTCCGGAGCTTTGCCCCCATGATCCCCTTTTTTCTCTCAAAGAGGAGTTTTACGAGGTTCCTCGTGGTCAGGAACAGGAGCAGGAGAAGCAGGATGACGTTGATGTCGATCAGGGCGAATATGAGGATGCTGTTGGGGATAGGGAGATCCAGCCCTAAGTCGAAAACGTTCCTCCCCAGATAGGTCAGGAGGATGATGAGGACGGCAAGGGAGAGGATGATGTACCTTTCCCTGCGTCTTCTCCTGCGATCCTGTTTTTCAGCTTCTTGGTATGGTTTCATGGGATTTAATACTGGAAGTCAATTTCATGCCAGTCGGTTTCGAAGTCCCAAAGAGAAAGGAAGAAAAGGAGATGGTGGAGGTAGAGGGGGAGTTTTATCCTGTCAAGCTGGGCCATCATCTTCAGCTTGTATTGCCTCCCCTTTTGCAATTGCTTCAAGGGGATCACTTTTAAGGCAACGACTTCTGCCATGAGTTTCTTCGCTTTGTCCCAATCCCTGACGGTGAGGGTTCGGTCGCCCTGCTCTGCAAGCCTGATGGTGTAAACTTTTTTGATATTGTCGTATTTTACGGTGTGGTTGATTTCCAGGTCGATGATTTTTCTGTCCCAGGCCCATTCTTTCTCTTCGTAGAGCCGGATATAAAAAGTGAAGGTCGTTTGGATCCCGTTTTCAATGGCCTGTTCCATTTCGGGAGTAAAGCATCCCTCCACCGCGAAGTAGACCAGGAGGTGATCCCGGGTATTGGTCAGCACGATATCTGAGAGGCGTGCCTCCTGTGCCTGGGACGGTGCCGGGAAGAAACACAGGAGGGCCAGGATTGCGAGGAGTTTGAAGACCGTTCTCGTCTTTTTCATGGTTTCAACGGTTATAAACGCTCCATGGAAGGGGGCCGGCGGCGGAAGCGTTTTATTATTTTGCACTTGAGGAATGGGCGAGGCGCCCTTGCCCGGTTGAATCCTTGAACCCTCAAGCTGTTTCGAAATTGAAATGGCCGATGATCTTATTCAGAAATTAAGATTGAGAAGTGATCATAGCGAAGAGAGGGGTGAAATGCAACACCCCTGGACCAGGGGGAGCGGCCGGTGTGAGTAGAAGAAATGATCTTAGGCAGGGACGGGTTCCGATGTGCCGAAAGCCGGAAGTTTCAACCTTTTCTGGACGTAAACACGGGGGTCTTCAAAAGCCATTTCTTCCCAGTATTTGCCCCGTTTGACAAGTTTCCTGATCAGGGCGTGATTGAGGGAATGGCCGGACCTTTCGATCACGAAGTGACCGATGACGGGAAAGCCGAGGATGGCGAGATCTCCAATGAAATCCAGGATTTTGTGCCTCACGAACTCGTCCTTGTACCTCAGGCCGTCCTCATTAAGGATTCTGAATTCATCAATGACGATGGCATTGTCCAGTGAACCGCCCATGGCGAGTCCGTTTTCCCTCAGGACATTGATATCCTTTAAAAAACCGAAGGTCCTCGCACGGCTGATCTCCTGGATGAAGTCCTTACCGGAAAAGGAGAGTTCGTAACTCTGGTTTCTCAGGAGAGGATGTTGAAAATCGATAGTATAGGATATCTTGAGTTCTTTGGAGGGGTGGATGGATACGTACTTTTTGCCATCCGAAAGGTGAAAGGGCTTCTTGATGACAAAGAAGCGTTTGGGTTTTTTTTGTTCCTTGATCCCTGCGCTCTTTAAAAGAAATACGAAGGGGGCGGCGCTTCCGTCCATAATAGGGACTTCAGGGCCTTCGACCTCCACCCTTGCGTTGTCGATACCGAGTCCGAAGAAGGCGGCCATCAGGTGTTCAACGGTCGAAACCGTGAATCCATTGTTCCCGATGGTGGTGGAGAGGTTGGTGTCAACGACGTTTTGAAAGCGGGCTGGAATCTCGGGGTTCCCATCAAGATCCTTGCGGATGAAGGATATCCCGCTGTCCGGGGGGGCGGGCTTGATTGTCAAGCTGACCTTTTCGCCGGAGTGCAATCCGATCCCTTCACAACTGGCTTCCTCTCTTAACGTCCGCTGCCTGTAATCCACGCTCATCTCCTATCTTTGAAAAGGGTTCCCCTCATGGACAGCCTCCTGGAGAGCAAGGAATATGCCAGGAACCAAAGGAATTACGAAAAGATAACGACTTGATAGAACTGATTGATTATAAAATAGAAATACGTTCTGATTCTTTTTTTGGTCCGTTGTGGAGGATGCGGCAGCCCGAGATGTGTGGTAAATTTACCACAGTGCTGAGGTAAGAATACAACAACTCTCCTCTGCTCCGGAGGGAAAAGGGATAGGCCCGGTCGTACCCCTTGACAAAGGTTTTTGGATCGGCCAAAAGACTGGCATGGGTATGGCGTTACCTGCAAGAGATCGGCCCTGTGAATAGGAGGAAATCGCCCGTGAAAGAAGAGGAAGCGAAAAAAAGGACACGGGAGACCGCGAAAAAACTTTTTTCCGGAGGCATCGAGATGTCGCCTCCTTACCACCTGTGGAAGGCCTTCGACCGTGATTTGGCCAATGATTTCTCCATGTTCATCACGGGGAATCTCTATTCGAGAGAGATTCTCACCTTGCCGGAGCGCCAGATGGCGGCCTGCGCCATGCTGGCGGCCTTGAGGGCCCACGATGAACTGAGGCTCCATGTCAATGCGGCCCTGAATGTGGGCTGTGATCCCAGGAAGCTTGCAGAGATTTTTTTCCAGCTCGCCACCTATGGCGGGATGCCGGCCGTCAATGAGGCCTTGGGCGTTTTGAAGGGTGTCCTGGAAGAACGAGGCGAGTGGCCCATCCAGGAAGGATGATCCGGGAATCTCCAGCGGGCGGCCCACCCGGATGGAAGGGGCGCCCACAGGGAGGAGGTTCAAAGATGTCATGCTCCAATCAGAAGGCCCCAAGGGCCGTTTCATGGATAAGAACGCTTCTCGCCCTGTCGGCCCTCGGCTCCATTCTTGTCTGCTTCGGGTGTTATCCCACCCTGAAGCAGGAGGTGCAGTCTCCTGAGAAGGCCCTCAAACCCGTGCGTTTTTTCCTCCCTTCCTTCCGTGACGACCTCGACCTTTCTTCCCTTGAACAGGCCATCCGGCTGAACCTCGAATACCTCGACCGACTCCCCCCGGACCGTGTCTTTCGTTACGGCCCCGATGAGTTCACGTGCTCGCAGGTTCGCGAAAGCCAGAAGAAATTCCTCCGCCTCATTGCCAAGGGCCTGGATCCTGAGACATTGAAGAAGCGGATCAAGAAAGAGTTTCGGGTCTATAAAGCCGTGGGCCGGGCCGGGAACCGACATGTTCTTTTCACCGGGTATTTCGAACCGATCTACGAGGGAAGCCTGGAGCCCGATGAGACCTTCCGATATCCTCTTTATAGGCCTCCGCCCGACCTCCTCACCATTGATTTGGGCCTTTTCAGAAAAGCCTACCAGGGGATCCGCCTCATGGCGCGGATAGAGGATGGAAGAATCCTCCCCTATTACACTCGAAAGGAAATCGAGGAGGAAGGGGTTTTGTCAGGGAAGGGGCTGGAACTGGCCTGGCTCAAGGATCCCGTCGAGGTCGCCTTCCTGCAGATCCAAGGATCCGGGCGTCTGAAGTTGAAACAGGGGGGAAGCCTTTGCGTAGGTTACGCCGCCAAGAACGGCCACCCTTTCAGATCCATCGGACGCTATCTTGTCGAGCGGGGATTCCTGAAAAGGGAGGAGCTGTCCATGCAGCGGATCCAGGAATTTCTCGCCTCTCATCCCGAGTCGAGGGATGAAGTCTTGAACCATAATCCATCCTACGTCTTTTTCCGATCCCTGGGCCAAGGATCGGTCGTGGGCAATATCAACGTTCCCCTGACCCCGGGCCGATCCCTGGCCCTGGATTCCAGGCTTTTCCCAAAAGGGGCCCTGGCCTTCATTTCGACGCAGAAACCCGTACTGGACGAGAAGGGTAAGATCCGCGGATGGAAGCCCTTTTCCCGTTTTGTGTTGAACCAGGATACCGGGGGTGCCATCCGGGGAGCGGGCAGGGCGGATCTTTTTTGCGGGAGCGGTCCCTATGCCGAGGTTGTGGCCGGGCACCTGAAGCACGACGGTGATCTTTATATTCTTATCGGAAAACCCTGAAAGGCGGGGAAATCGGCCTTGCACCGGGCCTGCTCCACGAAAAGAGATCCTTCCAGGGAGAACCTTGTGACGGGCTAAATCCCAAACTTTGAAAAATCGGCCATCCTGGAGAAAAACCGGGACAGTTCCTGCAAGAGCCCAACCCGGTTGTTTCGAAGCCGGGGCTCTTCGCCGGTCAGGATCTCCACACCTTCAAAGAGGTCATCGACCGGTTTTCTCAACCCCGCCATGAGATTCAGCGCTTCGAAGTAGTTTTTTCCCTCCATGTTCCGGAGGACGTCGTCCTTTACCGATTGATAAGCATCCCAAAGCGCGGTTTCACACTTTTCCTTGAAGAGGGCGGGGTCCACGGGATGAATCTCGGACTCTTTCTTCAGGATATTGGTCACCCTTTTGACCGTGAGGACCAGGGACTCGAATTCCCCGGATTGGGAGACAAAGCGATCGAGTTGCTCGATCCTGGCCCGGAGTTGAGAGATGATGTCGAAGTCCGCCGAAATGACGGCCTCGACCAGATCCGTCTTGAAATCCGAGCGAAGCATCATCTGCCTGTACCGCTCCCGGAAGAAGTCCGTCACCTTGGCTGATACAGCCCCTTCATCGAAATCGATTTCTTCCTTGAGAAGGGCGGTGGAACGGGTGATGAAATCCGTGAGGGAAAGCTCCCAGCCGAATTTCTCCAGGATTCGGATAATGGCCAGGGCATGCCTTCGAAGGGCGAAGGGGTCTGCCGCTCCCGTGGGTTCGAGCCCCACGGCGAAACAGCCCGTTATGGTGTCCATGCGGTCAGCCGTGCCGACGGCCGCTCCGACGGCCGTGGTCGGAAGATCTCCGCCCGCCCGGTCCGGGAGGTAGTGTTCGTGGATTGCGGTACAGATCTCCTCGGGGTAACCCTCGAGCCTGGCGTATTCTTTGCCCATCACTCCTTGGAGGGATGTGAATTCCATGACCATTTCGGTTTCCAGGTCGCACTTGCACAGCTTGGCGGCAGTCCGAATTTCATCGATTTTGTCCGGGACGAATCTTTGGGCCAGGTATTCGGCCAGGCGGGTGAAACGCTGAATCTTGGCGTAAGAGGTCCCGAGGTCGGCCTGATAGATGACCTGCTTCAGGTCTTCAAGCCGGGAGATCAGGGGGCGTTTCCTGTCTTCCTTGAAAAAGAAATCCGCGTCGGCCAGACGGGCCCGAAGGACCCTTTCGAGCCCCTTGCGTACCACCTTTTCGTCCCGCACCCGGGTGTTGTTCACGGCAACAAAGTTGGGCAACAGCCGTCCTTCCGGGTCGCGGACCGAAAAATACTTCTGATGCTTCTTCATGGCCGTGATGAGGACCGGCTCGGGGAGGCTGAGAAAGGACCTGTCGAAACCGCCGCATATCGCCGTGGGCCACTCCACCATGTTGGTGACGGTGGCGAGTAGTTCCGGGTCCTCGCCGGGGATGCCGGAAACGGTCCCCGCAGCGGAGGCTACGGCTTCCCTTATGATCCTGGAGCGCTCCCCGGGATCGATGAGAACGTACCGTTCCCTGGTCTTTTGGAAATAGTCTTCAAGGCCGCTCACCTCGACGGCTTCAGGCGACATGAAACGGTGTCCCCTGGTCCTGTTTCCGCTCTGGACCCCGGCCGTCTCGAAAGGGATCACCTTCCCTTCGAAGAGGGCAAGTATCCAGTGAACCGGGCGAACGAAGGAAAAACCCAGGCTCCCCCACCGCATGGACTTGGGCCAGGGGATTTCCGCCACCAGGGAGGGGAGGATCTCAGGGAGTACATCGAGGGTCGGCTTCCCCTCGATCCGCCGTCTCACGAAGAGATACTCCCCTTTGGGGGTTTCCCTGCACTCCAATTCCTCAATGGGAACCCCCTGTTTTTTGGCGAATCCCAGGGCCGCCTTGGTGGGGTTCCCCTCTTCGTCATAGGCCGCCCTTTTCGGAGGACCCGTGATCTCCTGGACCGCGTCTTCCTGCTTGGCCGCCACGTTCCGGCCGATCAACACCAGACGGCGCGGGGTCCCGTAAGTCTCAAACCCTTCCCCGATACCGATCCGCTGCTCCTTGAAGCGGGATTCGGCCAGGCGCTTGAATTCCCTGAGGGCCTCCTCCTGGTAATCCGAGGGGATCTCTTCAGTGCCGATTTCGAATAGCAATTCACCCATCGTTGCTCCTCTCTCGTCCATCCCCTTTCCTGTTGAGCAAGGGGTACCCCATTTCCTCTCTCTGGGCCAAGTAGTTTTTGGCCACCTTCCGGGCCAGGTTTCTGATCCGATCGATGAAGTGGGTCCTCTCCGTGACGCTGATGGCGCCCCTGGCTTCCAGCAGGTTGAAAAGATGGGAACATTTGAGACAGTAATCATAGGCGGGCAGCACGAGACCCTCCTTGCTTACCCTGAGGGATTCCTGTTCACAGCGGTCGAACATCTCCTGGAGCATCTCGATGTCCGCGAGTTCAAAGCTGTATACCGACAGCTCCCATTCACCCTTCTTATGAATGTCTCCATAGGTGATGGTCTCGTTCCACATGAGATCGTAAACGCTTTCTTTTTCCTGGAGGTACATGGCGATTCTTTCCAGCCCGTAAGTGATTTCAACGGAAATGGGATCCAGGCGGATGCTGCCCGCCTGCTGAAAGTAAGTAAACTGGGTGATCTCCATTCCATCCAGCCATACCTCCCACCCCAGACCGGAGGCCCCCAGGGTCGGCGATTCCCAGTCATCTTCCACGAACCGGATGTCATGGTCCAGCGGGTCGATGCCCAGGGCCTTGAGGCTGTCCAGGTAGATGTCCTGGATATCAAGGGGAGAGGGCTTGATGATCACCTGGTACTGGTAATAGTGCCCCAAACGGTTGGGATTCTCCCCGTAGCGGCCGTCGGTGGGGCGTCTGGAGGGTTCCACATAGGCCACGGACCATGGTTCGGGGCCGAGGGCTCTGAGGAGCGTGGCCGGGTTGAAGGTTCCGGCCCCTACCTCCAGGTCGTAGGGTTGCTGAATCACGCATCCCCGCTCCCCCCAGAATTTTTCCAATGTCAGGATGAGTTCTTGAAAGGTCATGGGTATACCCCGCCAATAGAGTTCGTCTTTTTTCACCAGGCCATACTCTTAAAGTCTGAAAACCTAACACCCGCCAGTGTCGATGTCAATGAGATCTCGACTGAGGAAAGAAGAGAGCAGAGGATGCGAAATGGGCGTTGTGATTTGTCCTGATCTTTACTATGATTCACCGGTGTTTTCCCGGTCCCCTCCGGAAGGGGGTGTCCGAAGGTGCGGGATCTGGTGCCCGGTTGAACACCGTTTTCCGCCGTTTCGGCGCTGACGGACCAAAGGAGCTTAGAAATGAAAGGCATAATCTTGGCCGGGGGTTCAGGGACCCGGCTTTTCCCCATCACTCGTGTGGTGAGCAAGCAGCTCATGCCGGTCTACGATAAACCCATGGTCTACTATCCCCTATCGGTTCTGATGCTCGCCGGTATCAGGGAGATCCTGGTCATTTCCACCCCCTGGGATCTTCCACGGTTCCGGGAACTTCTCGGTGACGGTTCCCGTTACGGCCTAACCCTTTCCTACGAGGAGCAGCCGAGGCCTGAGGGGTTGGCCCAGGCCTTTCTGATCGGAAAGGATTTCATCGGCAAGGATCCGGTCTGCCTGGTCCTGGGGGACAACATTTTTTACGGGCACGGGTTGCCGCGGCGGCTTAGGGCCTGTGCCCGGCTGGAGAAGGGCGGAATCATTTTCGGTTATCCGGTAAAAGAGCCCCAGCGATACGGCGTGGTCAGGTTCGATTCTAAGGGACGGGTGACGGATATCGAGGAAAAACCTGAAAAACCTGCATCCCGCTGGGCCGTCCCCGGACTCTATTTTTACGATAACAGGGTCGTGCGTATTGCTGAGGAGTTGAAACCCTCGGCCCGGGGGGAACTGGAGATCACCGATGTCAACCTTGCCTATCTTCGAAGAGGGGAACTGCGGGTGGAGCTCCTGGGAAGGGGGTTCGCCTGGCTGGATACAGGGACCCATGAATCTCTCCAGCAGGCGGCGAATTTTGTTCAGGCGATACAGGATCGACAGGGCCTCAAGATCTCCAGTATCGAGGAAATCGCTTTTCGACTGGGCTATATCGACCTTGAGCAACTGGAGGAACTGGCCCGGGAGATGATACAGAACGAATACGGCCGCTACCTCATGGAAATCGTGGAAGAGGAAAAGAGGGGACTTGAAGACCATGCTCGTCAGGAACCTTGATGAATCCATTCCCGGACTTCTTCTTGTTGAACCGCAGGTTTTCCGGGACCGCCGGGGCTTCTTCCTCGAAACCTTTCACCGGGACAAGTATAGGGCCGCAGGAATCAGGGGGCCGTTCCTCCAGGACAACCATTCCCACTCTGTGCACGGCACCCTCCGGGGTCTTCATTATCAGCTCCGGCATCCCCAGGGAAAACTGATATATGTGGTGAAGGGCGAGATCTTCGATGTGGCCGTGGATATCCGCAGGGGATCTCCCACCTTTGGGCGGTGGGCCGCCACCATCCTTTCTTCTGAAAATAAGTGTCAGCTTTATATCCCGGAAGGATTCGCCCACGGGTTTTCTGTATTGAGCGAATCGGCCGACATAATCTATAAGTGCACGGATCTTTATGATCCGGAAGATGAATACGGTATCCTGTGGTCCGACCCGTCGATCGGGATAGATTGGCCCCTAAGGGATCCGATTCTCTCCGACAAGGACCGCCGGAATCCAGAGTTGAAGGATGTCCCTGTCACCTTCCTGCCGGTTCTCAGGCCCTGAAACTCCACGGAGGGGCCTCCCCCGCCCCCATAACAGACCCTCAATACCCTTGCCAGCCAACAAAACCGCATTCCCAGCGCTTTTCCATCTAAAAGGCGGGAGAAATAGCTGCAGGGAAAGGGAAGGGGAGGTGCAGGAGGCTGAAACCATCGCCGGTACTGCCCTGTCGGCGCCATGGAAGTCTTAACTTCGAGTCTGTATCTGCCGATAGACACTAAAAGGAGGCCATTCCGGAAGAGTTGGGTTAAAGAGGCGCTCAACACTTCCCCATGGTAAATCATAGTTTAATTTAATTAAAAACTATTTAACGCAAATAAAGCTTGAAATTTAAAATGGATTATGATATAGAAAATTTTCTTGCCTGATTCTTGCTCAACGAAAGGCTGTTTTACGTCTCTTTCGCGATGAAACTGGTATGAATGAATACTTTTTATCACAGCAAACGATATGGGCTCCCTGCGGCAGGCAAACAGGGGAGTCCCTGTGTGTTTCCCGGTGGGTGTGTTAAAGATGAATGTTCAAAGCCCTCTTTTTGAGCAGATTTCCACCCTGAAAAATCTCCCTTCCCTTCCCCATATCCTCTTGAAGCTTTTTGAGGCCTGCAACCGGGAAGACAGCAGCCTCAAGGAGATCTCGGGAATCGTCGGCAAGGACCCATCCCTGAGCGCAAGAATGCTCAGGTTGGTCAATTCCGCCTATTTCGGATTGTCGCAAAAAATAGACGATATCGGGCAGGCCGTCGTTCTCGTGGGGATCAGGGGCGTGAAAAATATGGCCGTCTGCGCTTGCGTCTACGAGGCCTTCAGGGGAACCCGGGGAAACGGAATCTTCAATCTCAAACGGTTCTGGTGGCACTCCCTGAGATGCGCTTTCCTGGCCAGGGAGATTTCCGAAAGAGTGCATTACGGCCATCCTGACGAAGCCTTTATGTCAGGCCTGCTCCATGACATGGGCAAGCTGGTCCTATGGGTCAATTTCAGGGAAGCATACGAGGATCTCCTGAAAAGGTCCAGCGGCCGGCTCAATCTCCTACTGGAAGGGGAAGCCCGCTTGGGGGCGACCCATTGTGAAGTCGGGGCCTGGCTTCTCCACAAGTGGAATCTTCAATCTCTCGTCTCTGACCCTGTGCTTTACCACCACGAGAGTCCGGGGCGGATCATGCATTCCCTTCCCCTGGTTCAGATTGTCTATGTGGCCAATGCTCTGTGCCAGGAGTCCGGATCAGTGTCGGCGGAAGGTGAAAAGATGGCGCGGATGATCCTGGGTTTGAGTGGAGAAGAAATCGGGGAATTTCTCGCCCATTCGGACCGGGAGGCCCTGGACGTGGCCCGTTCCCTCGAGATAGAGATCGACACTTCGGAGGATCCGGGGACGGAATCCGGAGAGAAAGACCTGAAGGTGCGTAAGGCCCTTGTCCAGGAAGTCAAAAATGTTTCTCTTCTCGTCGGCACTCTCCAGGCTTACCTGGAAGTCGATGATCTGAGTGGCATCCTGGATGTGGCATCACAGGGATTGGAAATCCTTTTTGACGTGAAAAGTGCGCTGTTTTTCCTCCTGGATCCTGAAAAGGATTTCCTCATCGGGTATCTTCGCAGCAGCGAGGGCGGGTTCGTTTCAAGCCATGACCTCTCGGTTTCGTTGAAGATGAAGGACAGCCTGCCGGTGAAGAGCCTGGAAGAAGGTCGGGCGATGGATTCTTTCAGCGCACAGGTGCACTCCCCTCCCATGATCCTGGACGAGCAAGTGGTTCGGCTGCTGGGAAAGGAGGGGATCTTCTGCCATCCCATGGTGGTCCAGGGAGAATCCGTGGGGGTTCTGGTCCTGGGAGTGGATCGAAGTGAATTATCCCGGCTTACCAGTCAAACCGATCTTTTGAACGTATTCGTGCAAAAGGGAGCCCTTGCCCTCAGGCTGGAGTACTTGAGACGCAGCCGCCTGAAGACCATCCAGCGCGAGCGTATCGATGCTTCGACTGACCTGGCGCGCAAGATCATCCATGAAGTGAACAACCCCCTTGGCATTATCAAGAATTATCTCAAGATCCTGGGAATCAAGCTGGCCGAGCAGGATATAGCCCAGGAGGAGATCCGGATCATCAACGAGGAGATCGATCGGGTATCCCAGCTTCTCCAGGAACTCTCCGGACTCACCCGGGAGAAGCCCCACCAGAGGGAAAATGTGGAGATCAACGCTTTGCTTCTGGATATTCTCAAGCTCGCGAGGGAATCCCTCCTGAAAAATTCCAAGATTGAGCTCCAACTCGACCTGGAGCGGTCCCTGCCTAAGGTCGTGGCCGAAAAGAACGGACTCAAGCAGGTTTTCATCAACCTGATCAAGAACGCAGCCGAGGCCATGAAGGATGGAGGAAACCTTCGCATACAGACCCGGCATATACAGGGAGCCGGCGGAGGGCCTGGATCAGGGAAAGGAGCTGCCGACAAGGGATGCGTGGAGGTGACCTTCCGGGACAACGGCCCCGGCATACCCGAGGAGATCCGGGAAAAGCTGTTTGATCCTTATGTCGGAACCAAGGGCGAGGGGCATTCGGGTCTGGGTCTTTCCGTTGCCCACAACATCATTAAGTCCTTCAGGGGCAGCATCACTTGCGAGAGTGAAACGGGTGCCGGAACAGTATTCCGAATCGAGTTGCCCGTTTCGAGTGATTAGTACAACCTTTGTGTAGGGAGTCCCAAATGTCACGAGCACCTGATATCCTGGTGGTTGATGACGAACCCCGGATGTGCGAGAGTCTGGCCTATCTCCTCAATACCCGGGAGTACCGTGTTTCCACGGCCCATTGCGGCCGCGATGCTATCGATCTCTTGTCCAGGGGCGAGTTTGACCTGGCCCTCCTGGATATCCACTTGCCGGACATGATGGGCCATGAAATCATGGACCACATCAATGCCCATTGTCCTGAAACCGTGGTTATCGTCATAACGGGAAATGCCAATCTGGATTCGGCTGTGGCGGCATTAAGAAGAGGAGCCTATGATTACCTCCGCAAGCCCTTTGAATTCGACGAGCTTCTCAGGACGGTCGAAAACGCCCTCAATCAAAAACGCCTGAAACGCGAGAAGGACAGCATCCACAAGCGGCTGAATATCTCCGAGGAACGGTATCGTTACCTCGTGCAGAATTCCCCCGACATCATTTATACCCTGGATCCCCGGGGGAACTTCACCTTTGTAAGTGATGCCGTGGAGCGTCTCCTCGGATTCAAGAGCGATCAACTGGTAGGCAAACATTACAGCACCATTGTATACGAAGAGGACCTGGACAAGGCGAAGTGGTTTTTCAATGAGAGGAGAACGGGTCCTCGGGCTTCCAGCGGAATCGAGTTGAGGTTAAAGGTCGCGGAAAGCGAGGATTCCAGAGATTGCGAGATCCGGCACCTCACCGTCGAGCTGAAATCAACGGGGATCTATGACCGTCCGCCCAAGGAGGAAGGCAAACGGTATCTCGGAACCCACGGGGTCATACGCGACATCAGTGAGCGGAAGAGACTTCAGGCCCAGCTCCAACACGCCGAGCGGATGAAGGCCCTGGGGACTCTCTCGGGGGGAATCGCTCATGACTTCAACAACCTGCTCATGGGTATCCAGGGAAACATATCCTTGATGTTGATGGATACCGATGCGGAGCATCCCCATTACGTGCGCCTGCGAAACATCGAGGAATATGTGAAGAGCGGCGCCGACCTGACGAGACAACTCCTCGGGTTCGCAAGGGGGGGGAAGTATCAGGTCAAGGCCGCGAACCTCAACGAATTGATCCGGAAGAGTTCAGAGATGTTCGGCAGGACCAGGAAAGAGATCCGGATCCACAGGGAACTGCAGGAGGACCTCTGGCCGGTGGAGATCGATGAGGGTCAGATCGAACAGGTGCTTCTGAATCTGTATGTCAATGCCTGGCACGCCATGCCCCAAGGGGGGGATCTCTATCTGGAGACCCGAAACCAGAGAATCACGGAGGATGAGGCCCTGACGCACATGCTGGAAAAAGGCCCCTATGTCAGGGTTTCCGTTCGGGATACGGGCGTGGGGATGGACGAGGCCACCCAGAAGAGGATCTTTGAACCCTTTTTCACCACCAAAGAGATGGGGCGGGGCTCGGGACTCGGTCTTGCTTCCGCCTACGGAATCATCCAGAACCACGACGGGATTATCGGTGTCCAGAGTGAAAAAGGCAAGGGTTCGGAGTTCTACATCTTTCTCCCGGCGTCGAAAAAGGCCGTTATGGAAGAAGAAGAACCCGAGAAAAGGGTGTTGAATGGAACGGAGACGGTTCTCCTTGTGGACGATGAGGAAATGATCCTCGAGGTAGGACAGGCGATGCTGGAAAAACTCGGCTACAGGGTCATAACGGCGCGAAGCGGAATGGAGGCGGTCGAGATCCTGAAGGGTGCGGATTCGTCAGGCGATATGGCGGTGGGAAGCAGGGGAGCTTCCGGCTCCAGTCGGGGCGGCGTTTCCCCGGACCTGGTCATCCTGGACATGATCATGCCTGGAATGGGGGGAGGAGAGACCTTTGATCGCCTGAAGGCCATTAATCCGGACATCAAGGTGCTCCTTTCAAGCGGCTACAGCGTGGACGGCCAGGCGAGCAAAATCCTTGAACGGGGCTGTAACGGCTTTATCCAGAAACCTTTCAATATAAATGAGCTTTCTGAAAAGATGAGAGAAATCCTGAAAGAAGACAATCCCCTCCCAAGGGCCCGTAGGGGTGAGGAGACCATGGGCTTTCATATGAATTGAACCCTGCAACCGTATTGACTTGCCTCGGATTTTGTATAATATGGTATCAACATACTTCCAGGTGCCCCACTGGGGGCTTAATAGGGAACCCCGTTAGAATCGGGGACGGGCCCGCCGCTGTGATCGGGGACGAAAACCGCGGTCCGCATTTCACAGGTTCTCCGGAACCGCTGAAATGAGGACAAAAGCCACTGTCCGGAATGCACACACGGATGAACCCTTTGAAAACGTTCAATTTTGTTCAAGGTCAAGGAAGACGAAAATTTTAACCACAGGAATACATTGAGTATTTCGAGGATTAAAATTTGAGTCTGACGCAGAAATTGGGCAAAAGGGGGCGTTTTCCAAAGGGTTCGAGGATGGGAAGGCGCGGGGAGTAGGAAGAACCGTAAGTCAGAAGACCTGCCTGGAAGAAAAGAGGTAGCCCTCGCGGAACAGGGCTTGCCGACCAAGATCTCGAGGATAAAAACGGGATATCCCCGGATCGATGCCTATGTCGATCCGGGGATTTTTTTTCTACACGGGTTGCGTCTCATCAAGTCCCTTCTTTCCAGCCCTGTTCCGACCTGGGAGCCCTCTGCCCCGAAATGGCATTTGATTTTGCCGGTTTCGGAAAACTGACTTATATTTATTTATAACTAAGTGATTTTATTCGATTAATTGGGAGGGGATGATCGATGGCCTGCCATGAAGGAATCAAGAAGGCGGTACGTTTTATAAGGAATCATTTCAGGGAGCCGTTGACCCTTGATCAGGTGGCGATGGAGAGCGGCATGAGCAAATATCACTTTGCAAGGGTCTTCAAGGTTTCTACAGGCATGACTTTCAAGGAATACCACAACCGGAGACGGATCGAGGAGGCGAAGGCCCTGTTGTGTAATCGTACGATGCGGGTGACTGACGTGTGTTATGAGGTGGGATTCAATGACATCTCTTATTTTGACCGGGTTTTCAGGCGTCTGGTAGGCGTCAACCCCACTTCATATAAGAGGCGTCCGGAAACAACATCATCCGATTTTTCTTCTCCCGCAAAGGAAAAAGGCAATTTTGTGCAAATAAAAGGCAATATCATCCAAGCATTTCAAAAATAAAATTCGATATAGTCCACGCAATTCTTCAGAGCAGGAGAAAGGGAAAGCGGTGAGAGGCCGCTGCTGCCCCGCAACTGTATTCCCGATTCTCGAACAATGAGAATCCGTGTCCAGGCCATTAGAGCCACTGTTCCGTAAAGGTTGGAATGGGAAGGCGGTCGGGACCGGGAAAGCCAGGAAACCTTGCCTGTTCTTCTTTTGCCGAGGCCCAGCGAGGGAGGGGACGACGGCACGGGTCGTTTCAGTGGTCGCTTTTTTGAAGCCGCCACTCCCGCCGTGTTTTTCCCTTACCGCACCCTCCGCTTCGCTGACCCTTGGAAAATCCAGAGTCGTTCCGGTTCCTCTGGAATAAGAAGAGAAGTCACCAGTCGATTAAGCCATGAACAAAAAAAGAGAGAGGAGAAATGTCATGCCAAGAAAGATCTGTTTAATGCTCTTTTTATGGATGTTAGCCATGTTGAGTAGCTTGCCTTCAACCGTCGTCCTGGCAGGGCCCTATGCCCCCGCCGCCGGCCAGCCCGGATCCACGGCCATTCACATGGACAGTTCGGACTTCGTGGGTTGGGCAACGGGCTGGATTGATTACTTACCGGGAGAAGAGGTGGATTCGAAATGGCAGACTCCAGAGAAGGCCCTGGGGAAGGCTGTGGGCACCTCCTATGATATCGTAACCCTCGGGCGGGGTGGGCGGATCACAATGACCTTCGATACCCCCATTGCAGACGGGGAGGGTTGGGATTTCGCAGTTTTCGAGAATTCCTTCAACGATACCTTCCTGGAATTGGGTTACGTGGAGGTTTCCTCGAACGGCGTGGATTTCTTCCGGTTCCCGAACGATTCCCTCACGCCTGACCCGGTTGGAGGGTTCGGGGCGCTGGACCCCACGAATATCACCGGGTTGGCCGGCAAGTACCGCCAGGGCTACGGAACACCGTTTGACCTCGGAGTCCTTGATGGTGTGGATCCCCTGCTTGATGTCCACAATGTGGGCTGGGTACGGATCATCGATATCATAGGGGATGGGACATACCTGGATACATCAGGGGATATCATCTACGACCCTTATCCTACAGTGGGAAGCGCTGGTTTTGATCTGGATGCCGTGGGAGTGATAAACGCCGCCCCCGTGCCTCTCCCCGGGACCGCCTTTTTGCTGGGAAGCGGCTTGTTCGGTCTCCTGGGAATGAGAAGAAGGTTTCGTTCTCGATGATCAAATACTACTGCTGTTTTTATCAAAACAACTTGTAAGGGGAGGAAGATCCATGAGAAGACTTGTCTTTTATTTATTCATGTTATCCATGTTATCCATTTTACTGCCGTTTCAGACCCATGCGGCCGTGGCTACTTTTGACGACAATCCGCTTGCCCCCAACAGCCATTGGGGAGGTGCCGGTTCCACAGAGACCGGCTTTGTCAGCGGAGATGCCTACTTCCCGCACCATGCTGACACATACTCCTGGCACGGCTTCGTCTATTCCAACGAGACCGATACCACGACACCGGGATACACCAACCAGTTCAGCGCCATTACCGGTGGAGGAGTATACGGTTCTTCCAATTACGGAGTGGGCTACATCCCCCTGGACTGGCAGAATGGAACCTATGACCCGGTTCCACAGACCCTGAGCTTCGGCGCCTCCTCGGGGGAGGACTACAACACCGTCATTTCAGGGGCCTACTTCACCAATACCACCTATGCATATCTTTCCATGAGGGACGGGGATTCCTTTGCAAAGAAATTCGGTGGATCCACAGGGGATGATCCTGACTGGTTCAAGCTGATCATTAAAGGGATCGACGAAAACGGGGACTATACCGGAACCTTGGAGTTTTATCTTGCGGATTTCCGGTTTGAAGACGACTCCCAGGATTACATCGTGGATGACTGGACCTGGGTGGACCTCTCCGGCCTGGGTGCTGTTATCGGGCTGGAATTCAGCATCGATTCTTCGGACAAAGGACAGTGGGGAATAAACACACCCGCCTACTTTGCAATAGACGATCTTAACGGCGTACCTCCTTCTCCTGTCCCCCTGCCTGCTTCTCTGTGGTTGCTGGGCTCCGGTCTCCTTGGCTTGATCGGTGTAAGGAGACGCAGCCTGAAAGAGCCCGGAAAAACCGGCAACCCGTTGAACCGGTAACGCCGGTACAACAGGCAGAACCTGCAGTCCCGGCCCTGGTCTTGATCAGGGTGCGGCAATCGAAATTGCCGCAGGGGAGGAAAGGTATCCCGGGCTTCTTTTAAGACCCCGGGATACCTCTTTTCTCCCTGGGGGTGGGGTGTAATCTGCAAATCTCCAATAAACCGAATCATCAGGAACAGGAACCGAAAAAGGTAATCTGGAATGAAGCACTCTCGAAACCTCTGTGTAATTCTGGCGTGCCTTTTTTCTTTTTTCCTCATGCAGGCACTTGATACTCCACTGGTATCTTTTGCACATGCTGAAGAAGAGACACCGGATTCGAAGGAGGTTCAGGCCGTCGATCCCCATCCCCGCCCCCGTTTTGAACTGGAGGAAGTCATCGTCATGGCGGCGGGTTTGGAGGAGGAAATCAAGAAGATCCCTAAGAATGTCACCGTCATCACAGAGGAAGATATCGCCCAGGCTCCCAGTAATAATCTGGTGGATCTGCTCGCAAGGGAAGCAGGCGTCGTGATCCGAAGTTCCTTCGGGCATGATAAGATAGCCGGTGTTGACATCCGTGGTATGGGGGACACCTATGTCAGCAACGTTATCGTCATGGTGGACGGATACAGGCTGAACCCCCCTGACCTAGCGGGCCCAGACTTCTCTTCCATCTCTCTCGATCAGGTGGAAAAGATCGAGATCATCAGGGGGGCTGGGTCTGTGGTATACGGGGACGGCGCCGTCGGGGGAGTAATAAACATCATCACAAAAAAAGGGAAGAAAAAACCTCAACTCCGCTTATATTCTTCTTATGGAAGTTACGATACCTTTGACGGAAGAGCATCCTGGAGGGGAATGTTCAAAAGCGTTTACTTCAATGTGAATGCCAATTACTACGGTTCGGATGGATACAGGGACAACGGGTTCTTCCGGAAAAAAGGGGGAGGCATGAACCTGGACTACGATTTGGGAGAGAGAATAACACTTTCCCTTCGTGCCTCAACACACCGTGACTCTTACGGCCTTCCCGCATACGTGAACAAGGATGACATCGATTCCAGGGAGAAGAGGACCCTCACCTTTCGGCCCGACGATTCGGGTGATACGAGGGATGACCGTCTCATGGCGGGGTTTGAGATCGATCTCGGTGACTGGGGGACCCTGGAGATCCACAGGGGATATCGGTTCCGGGATAACTTCTATCTAATGGGGTATACACCGCTTCTGAGCAGGGCGGAACAGACGGACCATATAAATGAAAATACCAGGCTTTTTGACCTGGGGTATTCAAAGGAATATGAGCTTTTCAAGAGGTCGAACACTCTTCGTGTCGGGCTCGATCATTTCAAGACAGAGTATTTCAGGGAAGAGAATTCAAGGAATCAGAGAAAGAACAGTGAGGTGAAAACCCTCGGGTTCTTTATCACCAATCGGATGGACCTCTCCCATGGTCTAAGCCTGCATTTGGGTTGCCGGCGCAACACTTTTAAGGGCGTGTTCCGAAACGACCAACATGTCAATTTCGGGGGGAAGCGGATCTGGGTCAACGGTGATCCCTATTCCAAGAAATGGAAAAACCGGGCATGGGATGTGGGCCTGGTATATGAGATCAATCCTGATCATACTCTGTTTGCGGACTATGCCACCAGTTTTCGCTCGCCCAACGTGGATGAACTCGCCCTTGCAGACGATGATCTCCATCCCCAAAAGGGAAAGCATCTGGAATTCGGATCCAGGCATTCCATCTCCGACCGCCTGGAATTTTCCCTCACCCTTTTCAGGACCGTCATCAAGGACGAGATTTATTACGATGGAAGCGGTTTCGGACTGAACCGCAACTATGATGATAAGACGGTCCGCCGAGGCATAGAGGCGGACCTCAAACTTTACTTGACCGATTCCTTCTTTTTCTGGGGAAACTGCAGCCTGTTAAGTGCGAAGTTCGAGGAAAAGAACACCAGGATTCCCCTGGTACCGGAGAGAAAAGTCTCTATGGGGATAGAGTGGCGGATCACCGGACCGCTCCTCTTATCGCTGACAGGCACCTGGGCGGGTTCTTCTCCTGACGGAAACGATCAGAACAACGATATGTACCAGATGGTCCATGGTTATAAGGTGTTCGACGGTAAGCTGACTTACAAGCGCGAGCAGTTTAAACTGTTTTTCGGGGTAAACAACATCTTCGATGAGCTTTATTCCACCGTGGCTTACAGCGAGACCTATTATCCCATGCCTACCCGGAATATTTATGGCGGGATGGAATGGACCTTTTGAAGCACAACTGGAAAAATGATGAAAAACATGGGAGCCCGCTGGACGGGATGGTTGTTCTTGTTTTCATTGCTGTCGCTGATATGTGATCCGCCGGTCATTGCCGGTCCCTATGCGCCCCGGGCCGGGGCAATGGGGTCTACGGCGATCCACATGGATGATCCATCCATCAAGTCATGGGCCACCGGATGGGAGCATTACGAGGTGGGGGCCGAGGTGGACGAGCAGTGGAAGACTCCCGAAAAGGCCCTGGGAAAGGCTGTAGGAACCTCCTTTCATATCGTAACCTTAGGTCGGGGGGGGCGGATCACCATGACTTTCGACCCTCCGATCGGGAACAGGGATGGATATGATTTCGTGGTGTTTGAAAATTCATTCAATGATACATTCCTGGAACTGGCCTATGTGGAAGTCTCTTCCGACGGGGTCAACTTCGTGAGGTTCCCATGTGATTCAACGACGGCCGATCCTGTCGGGGGCTTCGGAGCCGTGGATCCCACCAACATTGACGGACTCGCCAGCAAGTACAAGCAGGGTTACGGCACACCCTTTGACCTTGAGGATGTAAAAGGGGATGAACTGGTCAGTAACGGCACGGTAAAGCTCAATCATATTACCCATGTCAGGCTCATAGATATCGTCGGTGACGGGACATGCCTGGATACGAGCGGCGATCCGATATATGATCCGTATCCTACCGTGGGGAGCGCCGGTTTCGACCTGGACGCCATAGGCGTAATCAACCAGGGATTCGACAATCTCTCGCCGCCCGATAAGCCCTCTTTGGTCTCCCCTGCGGACAATGACCTCAACACCTCGGTTACACCAGTCCTGGAAGTCGGGCCCTTTTCAGATCCTGATGAGAGTTACGGCGACACACACGGGCAGACCCGCTGGCAGATCAGCACCGTGGCATTCGGTGATTCTGATCCCACCGAGGCGTCCTTGGTCTTGGACACGGTGAGTGCGACCCATCTTACCACCCTTAGGATTCAATCAGCACTGCTTGAGCCCGGGAAGACCTACTATTGGCGGGTGAAGTTTTCCGATGCCGGGGGGAAAACATCGGAATGGTCTGATGCGTTCTGCTTCACTACGACTCCCGTTACGGGAGATGCAGGAGCGCCGGGTGGCGGCGATCCCAACGGTATTCCAGACCTCCAGGATCTGGACAGCCTGCTGGATGACGTTGATCAAAACAATCGTTCAGATATCCAAGAAATGAACGACCATTTCAAGGTGGCTAAAAGCGTTACGGAAGGCACAGGAAGAATAGGCGTTCGGACCTCCGCAGATGTTACCATCGAACACCTGGAAACCCTTGATCCAACGGACCTGGAGGACGGCGAATCATCCGCGGAGTTGATGTCCCTGGGACTTCTTGCCTTCCGTCTCAAGGTGAAAAATCCGGGAGATACAGTGACAGTGACGATTTATCTCTCCGAAGCGGCGCCGAGCGGGTACTCATGGATCAAGTATGAGTATGGGAGCGGATGGAGAGACTACTCTTCAAAGGTGGCCTTTTCTGCAGACAGAAGATCTCTGAGTCTGACCCTCACGGATGGGGGGGAAGGGGATGCCGACGGCCTCGCCAATGGGGTCATCGTGGATCCCGGAGGCGTGGGACGCATTTCCTCCGGGGATGATGACGATAATAACGGTGAAGGAGGAGGTTCCCAAGGCGGGACGGATACATCACCGCCGGGCTCAGATGGGCAGGCTGGTTTCGGCGGTGGAGGAGGGTGTTTTATTTCAACGATTGAAGGAGGGGAATAACCAGGCCATGAGACCGGGAACGAAGAGAGACCTTTGAAAAACGTTCAATTTTGTTCAAGGTCAAGAAAGGCGAAAATTTTAACCATCCCGCTTTAGAATGCCAAGCGGGACAGGCATCCATACATTGAAGTATTTCGAGGATTAAAATTTGAGCCTGACGCCGCAATTGGGCAAAAGGGAGCGTTTTTCAAAGGTCTCGAAGAAAAGATCCACATGCCCCTGAGGGAGCGGTTAGAATTCCGGCCCTCTCCTCCGGGGCGTAGGCCCTGCGGGCCGGAAACTTGCCCTTGAACAAAATCGAACGTCTTTTAAAGGTTTCCCTTTATTCTGCCGTTGAAACAGCGGATTTTTACTCCTGGGAGGGAATAGCAGGTACTTGAAGTCAATTGAGGGAAGGACGTTTCCATTTAAAGGAAACGTGGCCGCGCCCAGGATTGATTCCGGAGAGGGCACAAAGGGTGACGGCACCAGCGTTTTTTGTAAGCCAGCGCTGGTAGCACCGCTTGAAACTGGGATTGGTAAAGGTCCATGTTTCACCCAGGTATTTCAACTCCTCGATCACACGCCAGTAGAGATGCAAGTTTTTGCCCTCCTGTGCTTGATTGATTGGAGTTTTATCTTCTAGCATATTTTGAATCATTACTCAATTCAATTCTCATGAAAATCCATCCCAGGGCGCGGTTTTAAAAGACTGATGTCGGAGAGGACTGAAAAAGATTACCTAGTCTGGATTCCTGAGAGCAAGAAGCGCTTTCCTGGCCTCTTCCTTCCCTGGAAAATCCCCGGCCCCGTTTAATGCCCTGGAAAGGTATTCGCCCGCCCTTTCTTGTTTTCCCATCTTGAGGTTGATCATGCCCAGATGGTAATTGAATATCGGGATTCCGGCCTCCCTTTCCGGAATTCTTGCCATCAAGTCTCGGGCCTTCTCGTATTTTCCCTGACGGTAATAGACCCAGGCCACGGTATCAAGGAGGTTTCCTGTGTCGGGATGCTTTTCCAAGAAAGGGATTATGAGCCTTTCGGCCTTTGAAAGGTTTTCCTTCGTAGGGGCGTATTCTGCATAATAGAAAGCAATGTTGTTGGCGGCCACCATGGAATCGGGTTTTTTATCCAGGACCGTCTCGTAGAGGTCCTTGGCCTCTTTGTGCTTTCCCATTTGATCCAGGGTGGCTGCGATCAACATGAGAATGCGCGGGTTATCCGGAACCTTGCATCGAATTTTTTCATATACGGCGAGGGCTTTTTCAAGGTCGCCCCGGGCTGTATAAAGCCTTGCAAGCAGAACCTGATATGTAATGTTCTCAGGACATTTCCCGATCTGTTCCATGCATCTCCTTATGGCCTTATCCGATTGTCTGTTATGCAAGTAGAATTTAATGAGTTGGTGAAGGGCTGGAGTAAACCCCGGATCCCTTTTTAAGGCCTCTTCTAAGAGCGCCTTTCCTTCATCAAATTTCTTTTCCATCAACCTGACCAGGCCTTGTTTGTAAGGAGGAACAGGAGACGATGGATCCAAGCGGAGGAGCATGTCCCAGTATTTCTCGGCCCCGGGAATGTCTCCCGATGCAGTGGCCATGTCTCCCAGGAGGACAATGGTCCTTTTATCTCCGGGGTCGGCGGCGAGGATTTCCTTCAGTTGTTCCATGGCCAGGTCGGTTCTTTTTTTGATCCGGTAAACTTCGTATAGACCCATCCGGGCTTCCTTGGCCTCTGGGTTAATCTCGAGGATTTTCCTGTAGGTGGTCTCCGCAAGGCCTGTTTCCCGGTTAAGCAGGTGGGCCCTGGCCAACCGAAGAAGCACCGGGAGATTACCAGGGTCGTCGTGAACTACGGCCCTGTATTCTGCAACAGCCCCGGTAAAATCCCTGAGGCCCAACAGGATGTCTCCCCTGAGCCTGTGTGCCCGGATATCCCGCGGATTCTCCTCAAGGATTTCATCGATGAGTTTGAGGGCCTCGTCGCTTTTGTGTTCACGGAACCGGATCATCGCCTTCAAACACTTTGCCCTCAAATAATCAGGCCCTGTCTTTTTTCTGAGCATGAAGCGATCCAGCAATTCGACGGCCTTCTCATCCCGGTTGTCTTCAAGATAAAAATAGGCCAGGAGCCCTGTGGCCGCATATCTTTCCGGCAGATCCTTCACGGTCTGTTCCAGGACGCGCTTCATGGCCTCCCTGTTCCTGTTTCTTGCATAGAATCGGGCCAAGGCCAGCCGGAATCTTTCGGTTTGGGGGGAATCGTCCACCAGTTCTTTTAAGACCATCTCCGCCTTTCGGATGGCTTTTGTGCGCTCGTAAAACCCGGCAAGGAGAAGCCCTGCCTCCTTTTGATCGTTCCACTGCTCCATTATACGGCGGTATTCTTTTTCGGCCTTCCGGATTTCACCGTTTTTTTCCAGTACGTGCGCAAGGAGCAACCTGGCTCCCCGATGCCCTTCATCACGGCCCAGCAGTTCCTGGAGGTATCTTTTTGCCCCTTCCATGTCTCCTGCCTTCGTCCTGAGGTCGGCCAACATCAGGTAGGGTCGAGGCATGCCAGGGTCTTCTTCTTTGAGGGTCTTGAGCAGGTCTTCGGCTTCCCGGTGTTTGCCGTCCTCGGTAAGACAGGCCGCCTTCAGAAGACGGGCCCTGAAATTGTCTGGATTTTTTTTAAGAACCCATTCCGCCTTCTCAAAGGCCTCTTTCTTCCTGCCGGCCATCAGGAAGAGTTTGCCTGTTTCCACGTGGGCCTCCAGGAGACCGGGATCCAATTCCGTGGCCTTGCTGAAGAGGCCAAAGGCCTTTTTCCAGTTTTTCTGTTTAAGTTCGGCCATGCCGAGCATGTAGAACCCTTGGGCGAATTCAGGATCGACCTGAAGGGCGTTTTTGAATTCGAGCCGCGCCCGTACATAGTCCCCCTTCTCATACAAGGCCTTCCCTCTTTCAAAGAATTTCATCTTCTTCTCTTCCGGCCCTGAACAAGAAGAGAAAAGCGCCAAAGAAATCACGAGAAATAGTGCGATTGCTCTATAGCTGTACTTCATGGAAATAAATCCTCCGAAGGTTTTATGGTATATTGAAATTGTCCGTGCTATCTTTGAAAGAAGAGATTCCGTGTTGATCAGATCTGCAGGAGCCCCTTTATTCCAAAGACGGCCAGGGCCCCTGTCGTAGCCCAGGCGAGCCGAATCGTCCTTCCCCTCAATTCGCCGATCAGCACTTCATAGCTGAAGAAAAAAACGATGATTTTCATCGCAATCGTCCCGGTATGGAATGCGACCATCTGAAAGTCAGGAAGGTTCGGCACAACAAGGGCGACGGCCAGGATCAAGAAGTTCATCGGCGTGCTTTTGAATCCCTTCCGCCTTTTCGTAAAGGTCATGGTGAGGAGTGAGAAAAGGGCCAGGATCCCGAAGGAAAGTGAATAGATCCGGATTGCGCTGCGGGCCAAGACTTGAGGCATTTCAAGTTCGCTCAGGTATACCGTGAAGGGAACAACAAGGTATACGGCTATGCGGACGGCGGAGGAAATCATCGGTCGCATGAACGAGAGGCTGAAAAGGACGAACGACGCCAGAATGAAGGATCCTGAGGAGATGTAAGAGGGAACCTTCCCGGAGAGAAGACAGGTCGCCAAGAAGAGGGTCGGGGTCCCGAAGACTACAACCCTGAAAGAAATCTTTATCAGTTTTCGCTCCATCAGATCCTTGAACCGGCCCCCGGCCCCCCTGTCGATGAGCGGACGGCGCTTGAAACTAAAACCCGTCTTCTCGGTAAAATGGAAGCCCGCCAATACTAAAAATGAAAATCCGCCGTAGAGCCCGAGAATAAACCAGTCCGAATAAAAGCGGAACGTAAAGGCGGAGAGTGTCAGCAGGAACTGGATTCCGTAAATGGTCATCACGGCCTCTTCGTGATGGAGTCCCAGTCGGAGAAGCTTATGGTGAAAGTGGTTTTTATCGGCCAGGAAAGGTGAGCGGCCCTGGGTGATCCTCTCAAGGATTACGGCCAGGGTGTCCAGGACCGGGAATCCCAGGATAAGAACGGGTATCAACGGGCTGAGGGGGCCGCCCTGCTGTGTCAGTCCTATTGAGAGGGTGACGGCCAGGAATCCGAGCAATTGGCTTCCGGAATCTCCCATGAAAACGCTTGCCGGGTGAGTGTTATAAGGCATGAATCCAAATATCGCTCCGACCATGGAAAAGGCCAGAAGGGCAATTGAGATGTATTCGGATTTGTAGGCCAGGTACCCGATCAAAGCGAAGCCCATCATGGAGATCCCTGCGGCCAGTCCGTCCAGGCCGTCTGACAGGTTGACGGCGTTGGTAACACCTACAATCACGAGAAGGGTCAACGGGACGGAAAGCCAGTCAGGGAGAACTGCGCCCTCGGGAAGAAGCATTCCCAATGAGTTGATTTTCAATCCACCGAAAAATATGATCACGAAGGCTGCGGCCGTTTGCCCACCTAGTTTGACCTGATACCCGGTGTTTTTCAGGTCATCAATGAGACCCAAGAAGACAACGATTCCCGTACCGATCAATATGGCACGGATCATCTCATTCCCTTCCGGATGCAAAAAAACGGGAATCATGGCTCCCAAGGCCATGGGGAGACCGCCGCATCTAGGAGTCGGGATCGTGTGCACCTTTCTTTCATCGGGAATGTCCAGGAAACGGATGCGCAGGGCCAGTTTCCTGAATACGGGAATCAGGGAGAAAGTGATAAAGAGAGAGAGGATGAGGGTTGAGAAAAACAGCATTATTGTTGATTCGGGATGGTTAAAATTTTCGCCTTCCCCTCCGGGGCGTAGGCCTTACGGGCCGGAGACTTGACCTTGAACAAAATTGAACGTTTTTCAAAGGTCTCAGAACCTTGGCTCCTAAAGCTATCGGCTGAAGCCGTCAGTGGTTTAATCCACAGTTTCCATCTGAAGATTCATGGGATTCAGCGTGCTTCCTTTATGTGTGAAAACCCGGCCGAATCCCGTATCGTTTGTCTCTCAGCCAGGAAATCCAGAAGAACCCCCATGAACACCCTCGTAAAATCGTCAAGTCTGACCTCGGCCTTCTTTTCCCCTTCATTTCTGTGGATACCGGTGATGAGCCGGATAAACAAGTCGTGGGTGTTGTCCCTCAGGATGGCATGAAGAGCCAGGTGGAACCGGTTGATGTTCACATCAAATGAAGTTTTGTCTCTTGTTTGGAACCAGTAGTAAACGAGGTGTCTTTGTCCCGCTTTTTCCACCATTAACCTCTTTACCGTGATTTTGCCGAAATGCGGTATACTTCTTATCTCATGGGCCGATGAATGTAATGTCTTCCAGCCCGAAGAAGGAAGGCATACATCTGGGCTGTGGAAAAAATTGGTGTTTTCTCCGAAAGGTGAACCCCGGTAACCCAGATAAAGAGAGACCGTTCCTGCACCGGGCCTGTAGTATGATGCTTCGAATGCATCCTCCGCCCCTGATGCTTCAATGATCTCCGGACTGATGGAGATCCTCCGCCCCTGCCAGTCCTCAAGTTTCAAAGGAAAGCCCGCCAGGCCTCCTCGAATCTGTATGGCCGGAAGGGCCGTTGTCAAAAAATTCAGGATTCCTACCGCAAGCAATAAGAGAGAGGAAAGGGTCACCGGGAGGATGTTGCTTCGGTGCGTGACCGGTAAGACATCGCAGTGTTTTTCCACCCTGGGTTTTGTCTTACTTTGAGGCGGGATTATTTTTAAAGTGATATGAAGGAGAAACATGAGTCCTAAGGCGAACATGAAAACGAGCCACCCGGAAAAGCTGTGAAAAAAACCGCTGGCCGCTTCCAAACCGTAGCATTGGGCCAGAATACCGGTAAACCCTATCCGTACACCGTTGGTGAATACCGCCAGGGGTATGGTGGAAATAACAATAAGACCCCGTCGCAAGGGTGATCTTTCAAAAAAGTAGGAGAAGAGGAGCCCTATAGCCAGCAAGGGGAGGATATAGCGAAGACCGCTGCACGCATCCACGACCTGAAGTTTCAAGACTCCTAAATCTATGACGTTGCCTTCGACGAATACCGGGATATCAAAAAGTCTCAGTATGGATTCTCCAAGCCTTGTGGATAGCAGTTTAAGACGGTAACCGACGACACTGCCGAACAGAGTGGGCAATGGGATCATGAATATCAGCATGGACAATGGGAATGCGGTGATTTTCAGTATTCGTCTGCCGTAACAGAAAAGAACCAGCGATAGGATAACCAGAGGAACAGCGGGACGAACGGCAGATGGACTTGATCCCAGGATGCCGTAGGTGCTGATAACGAGTAGAATGAAGAAAATACCGCCACCCAATAAGCTCGGCCGGACCGGTG